>NZ_JUMS01000147.1:0-48234 GCF_001059415.1 Enterobacter sp. 940_PEND | reverse complement strand
ACTGGTTTGGGACCAGTGGGTCGGAGGTTCGAATCCTCTCTCGCCGACCAATTTTGAACCCCGCTTCGGCGGGGTTTTTTGTTTTCTGAGGCTTCTCATCCCTGTAGTCATTCTCCGACAGCGTCCTTTTTCATTGTCGCAATCCAGCGACATACAACTCATTGAAAGTTAGATAAAAAAACATTTATGGGTTTTGCTGTCTCCTCCTGGCGACATATTCCCGCCGTTTCCCGATACGTTGTAGCGCTTAAGACGGCGCTTAGCAGCATAATTTCCTTTTATCTTAAAATGTTGCGTCATGTAAAAGTTCTGGGTGTTATGTTGGCACGTTACGTGCAATAATATGCGTGTAGATGCTCATTCCATCTCTTATGTTCGCCTTAGTGCCTCATAAACTCAGGAATGACGCAGAGCCATTTACGGTGCTTATCGTCCACTGACAGATGTCGCTTCGGCCTCATCAGACACCATGGACACAACGTTGAGTGAAGCACCAAATATGTTGTCTTACAGACCTGTTTTAACGCCTGCTTTTATAGCAGGCGTTTTTTTATGTCTTATTCCCGATACAGGCGCATGATCAGGGCAACCATTAGCAGGGCTGATGCAGAGACAGCATAGAGCGCCTGTACTGAGCCAAACCCTGAAGCCACCGCCGCTGCAATGCCGGTGAAAAGAGAGGCGCTGAGCGTTTGCCAGCGCCAGGCTTTACCGCTGGCCGAAGCGGTTTGCGTGAGAGGAAAACTACTGAGTACCCCAAACGTGCCCGCTGCGAAGAGAACATTCGAGGCCAGATGCGCGATAAAGATCATCCCCAGCGCGCATACTGTCCACCCGGACAAAAACGGCACCATGCCATAAGCGGCCAGAAAGATGCTCAGGCAAACGATTATTCGTGGCGTGTGGGCCGCAAAGCGCGTCAGGCTCTCTTTTTTTAGCAGCAGGGGGCCACAAAGCTGCCCCAGACTCCTCGCGAAAAGCAAAGGCAAAGCAAGGCCCGCCGCATCCTGAGGACGGAGCTGCTGGGCCAGTGCCGGAAGAAGCGCCATCGCCGGTGAGCCGACGGCGGCCAGCGCCGGCAGGATGAGCAGGCTGCGTTTCTGCCGAACGGTCAACGCCTGCCAGCGTAATGTTGCCGAATCCCCCTTTTCCATAGTGGTGGGGCCTGGTGTCGGAGAAAACCGGCGTCCAGCCAGCCATAGCAGTACTAATGAGCCCAGAAAGCTCGCGGCATCAATGGCCAGTAGGGTAAACACGGATGTCTTCTGAAACAGCACCACGCCGAGTCCGGTCCCTAATAACACTTGAGAAGCGAAAATCACATTTTCCAGACAGGTTGCAGCGGGCAGCTCTGCTTCGCTAAGTCCGCGCTTAAAGAGCAATGTCAGCGCGGGCCAGCTCATCCCGCTGAGCAGGGCTTCGGTAGATTGCACGGCGAGCAATGCGGCAACGCTGTGGTAACCCACGCCAAGCAGAGGAAAGAGCAGGGCGAGCAAGCCCAGCACCTCGGTCAGTATCAGCAGCGATATCGGCGAAAAGAGCGAGCACAGTTTTTCGCCTAAGATGCTGCCGATGAACCCAGGTACCGTAGCGAAAAGAAAAGCGAGAGTGAGCAGAGCGGGCGGGGCTGACCACGCTAGCAGCAAACCGAAGACCACAACCTGGGTTAGACCATTCCCCAGTGACGAAAAGATAAAAGCACAGGCAAGCAGGCGCAGCCAGCGGTGGCAGCGCAGCGCCTGGATAAGCGCATACAAAAGCGAGTTCATTGAGATTTCCTTTCAAAAACGATTTAGTCCACGCTGCAAAATGTGCGCGTGTGTGAAAAAAGGTTAATGAAAAGACATCGTTACATTGGCGGATTCGTTTGCGGATGTGGGTGCAAAGAATGTAGCAGGAGAAAGGCGATAAAAAAAGGAGGCCCTCTGGCCTCCTTTTTATTTACTGCTGCGTACCGTTATTTTGCAGCGTTAGCAGCAATCCGTCACGCCGCATGGCGGCTGCCTCTTCCGGCTTATGCTGCTTGTCCAGCGTATCGGCAAGCCACGCGTAGTCAAACGCGTCCGGACGCTGTTTCAGCGCTGCACGGAAGGCGAGGCTCGCCTCCTGCCATTCGCCATGCTTCATTAACGACTGACCGAGGGTGCTCCACAGCAGCGGACGATCGCCGACGCTTTTAATCTGCTGACGCAGCACTTTTTCGATTTGCTCAGGATTATTGGTTTTCAGGCGCGGGATCACCATCACCAGACGATCGTCATACTGGCGCTTCAGGCCGTCGAGGAGGATCTCCTGAGCCGTGTCATGATCGTCACATTCAATAAGATGTTCCGCCATGGCGACCTGCAGAGGAACCTGCTGGCGCGTCTTACGGCTCTGATTCTTCCACCACGTTTTCAGACCGTCGCTGCCCAGGTCGGCGCGCGCCTGATCCATCAGGCCAATCCATGCCAGACGCTGCAGCTCATCACGATGTTCATCGTCGCCCACCTCGGCTTTCGCCATCGACGGAATGATGTCCAGCAGCGAACCCCAGGCGCCGGTACGAATATACGCCTGCTCGGCAAGACGCAGCACTTCCGGATGACGTGGCGCAACTTCCAGCAGGCGATCGATACCGTGGCGAGCCGCGTGGTTCTCATTGCGTGCCAGCTGCAGGCGGACGCGGGTAATTTCCACAGGAATTGGGTCACCGGACGCCAGCTCTGCCGCCCGCTCCAGATGCTGATTAGCGCGGGCTTCGTCACCGCGCTGCTGCGCCGCTTCGGCTGCGAGCAGATAATTCACCACCGGCTGTTCAGCATGGTCAGCGTTTTTCGACATCAGCTTTTCAACCTGCTGATAGTCACCCTCAGCAAGCTTAAGCAGCGCCTGCTCGGTTTGTTTACGGGCGCGGCGGCGTTTACGTCCAACGAACCAGCCGCGCGTGTGGGCACCGGTGCGGAAAATGCGGCGCAGGATCCACTCGATCGCAAACAGCACCACCACGCCGAGGATCAGAATGATCGTCAGGCCGGTTACGCTGGTTTCAATGTTGTAGTTATCGGTCTGGATCAGGACGTAACCCTGATGGCCCGCAAGCATGGGGCCCAGCACGATCCCGGCGATCAGCAGGATGAAGAGTAAGAGAACTTTTAGCATCATTACTCTCCTTGCGGTGCGCTTTCAGGCGCCGGAGCCGGGGCAGGTGCCGCTCCGCCCGACGGCTCTGCCGGTACGCCCGGCTGCGCCAGCAGGTTACGTACGCGCGTCTGCATCAGTTTCTCCAGAATCGGCTGGCTGGCCAGCTTATCCGGCACGTTCATGGTGATGTTCTGCTGGCTCAGCTTATCAATGTCTTCGAGGAAGGCGGTGGTCGTCGCATCATCGGTGTTGTAGTAGGCGCGTACCCACGTTGAGACGTTATCCAGCGCCTGTTTGTAGGTCTCTTCCTGATGACGCGGCACGGCCTGAGCCGCCACCAGCAGGCGGGAACGGATGTTCTCGCGCAGATAGATATCCTGGTTCGGCGCCAGCAGCGGCACGGCGGTTTCGTCGCGACGGCGGATAGTGATGAAGCTGTCCATAAAGTTCTGCCAGCTTTTCTGCAGGTTTATGCGCCATTCGCTCAGGGAGCTGGAAAGCTCGGTACCGTCGGAATCCATCGGGGAGTCGTCGTCGTTATTATCCGCCAGCTGCAGGTTATCAATCTGATTCGACAGCTGGTTCACCTTGAGGATAATGCCGTCGTAATCCACCTGCGAGACGGCGGAGAGGCTGGCGATGTCTTCGGTGATCGCGCGACGTGCGGTAATGAGGCTCGGGTCGTTCATGTCTGCCAGGCTCGCATCGGCGCTTTTCAGCAGCGCGGCGGCAGTGGTGACGTCCTGATCGCTCCAGAGCTTACGTCCTGCGAGCTTCACCAGGAAGTCAGCCTGCGAGAGCAGCCAGGTTTTGGCATCGGTACCGGAAATCGTGGCGACTTTCTGCTGCACGTCGCCCAGCTGTTTAGCCAGCTCTTCCTGTTTGCGGTTCGCCTCGGCAAGCGCGGCGGCCTGCTGCTTAATCACCGTTTCCAGCTCGGTTTTCTGCGTCTCCTGCGCTTTTTGCAGGGCAGTGAGCTGATTCACCAGCGCATCGCTGGTGGACGTCTGGTTAGCGCCCTGTTGCTTCACCAGACCGTACAGGCCAACCCCTGCAGCCAGCGCAATGGCGATGGCAATCGCGCTCAGCGCGAGGCTCGTTTTGTTGCTGCCGTTTTTCTTCTCAGCGGTTTTCTCTGTCGTCTCTGGCTGTGGCGTCGTCTCCACAGTCTCCCTGGTCTCTTCAACCACGGCGGAGGATTTGTCGTGTTCCGTCATTATGGCTTCCCATTTGAGAGTTATTGTAATGCGCGCAGCAGCGCATCGTTGTCGGCGTTATCAGCGATCCGAATATCCTGCCAGCCCAGTTCCCGGGCCTGGTTCGCCAGACGCTCACTGACGACCAGAAGCCGACAGCGGAGTAACCAGTTTTCGCGATACCAGAGCGGTATCAGCGACCAAAGCTGTTGTAACATTTCACCGCTGGTGACCACCAGCGTATTAATGCCGCGCGCGTGCCAGCGCATCGCCTCTTCCGCGCCATCGTAGTGTTTTGCACAACGCTGATAGCACTCAGTGAACGTCACGTCTGCACCACGTTCACGCAGCGTTTCGCCCAGCAGCTCGCGGCCACCATTACCGCGCAAAATGAGCGCGCGCTTTCCGGCAATAGTTTGTAATTCAGGTAATTGTAGCAAGACTTCACTGATTTCCCGATCTAACGGGTAACAAACGTCCACGCTGCTTACGGTATGCAGCGCCAGTGCCGTTGTGCGGCCAATCGCGAAATAGCGGGGGGCGGCTGGCCAGGTCAAACCCTGCTGTTGCAGCTGCGCGTGGGCAAATTCCACGGCATGTTGCGACAGCGCAAACAGCAGGTCGCCTTCTTGAAGAGTATTCATCTGGTCGGCGAGCGCGGAGAGCTCCCGACCGGGGGAGAATTCAATGAGCGGAAAACTCCAGGCCACCTGCCCCAGTGCGCGCAGACGGCTCACTAACTGCTCTCCTGCGGGAGAAGGGCGGGTGACAAGAATACTCATGCAGGGGGCTCTCCATTATAAACGTCAGCCAGGATCTCGCGGGCGCCGTTATCCAGCAGTTCTTCCGCCAGCGACACGCCAAGCTGCTCGGCATCTTGCGCTTTACCGCGACGTTCGCCGCGTACCATCTGCGAACCGTCCGGGGCGCCCACCAGCGCGCGCAGCCACAGTTCGCCTTCTGTTAATTCAGCATAGCTGCCAATCGGTACCTGGCATCCCCCTTCGAGGCGGGTATTCATCGCACGCTCGGCTTTTACGCGAATAGCGGTCTCGTCATGGTTTAGCGGTGCGAGCAGTTCGCGGGTACGCGCATCGTCCAGACGGCACTCGATGCCGACGGCACCCTGTCCCACGGCCGGGAGCGACAGCTCTGGCGGCAACGCCTCGCGAATGCGCGACTCAAGCCCCAGACGCTTAAGGCCGGCAACGGCGAGGATAATGGCATCGTAATCGCCGTTATCCAGCTTGCCCAGACGCGTGCCGACGTTACCGCGCAGCGAGCGAATGATCAGGTCAGGGCGACGTTCCGCCAGCTGACACTGACGACGTAAACTGGACGTGCCAACCACGCTACCTTCTGGCAGCGCGTCGAGGGAATCATAGTGGTTAGAGACAAACGCATCGCGCGGATCTTCGCGCTCGCAGATGGTCACCAGCCCCAGCCCTTCCGGGAACTCAACGGGCACGTCTTTCATCGAATGTACGGCGATATCGGCGCGGTTCTCAAGCAATGCCAGTTCCAGTTCTTTGACAAACAGGCCTTTGCCGCCCACTTTCGCCAGGGGCGTATCGAGGATCACGTCACCGCGCGTGACCATCGGCACCAGCTCGACGCGCAATCCACTGTGGCAGGCTTCAAGGCGCTGCTTCACATAATGTGCCTGCCAGAGCGCGAGAGGGCTTTGGCGTGTGGCAATTCTCAAAACATTGTCTAACATGCTTGTTACCGTCATTATCAATCGCTAACCATCCTAACATTGTTGACTCTGGGATGGCAGTTTTACGGTTGATGAAGCGCGAGAGGGACAGGGCGGCGTATTCGTCAGCCATAGCCGTATTCAGGAATTTACACGTACAGAACGGTGCTACACTTGTATGTAGCGCATCTTTCTTTACGGTCAACCGGCAAGGTGTTAAATTGATCACGTTTTAGACCATTTTTTCGTCGGTACCACCAAAAATGATAAGGGCGAAAAAGGGTAACGGTTATCTTTTTGAAATACTGCGGGTCCGCTGTTATTCGTGTTTTGAATAGCTTGCGACACCCGGAAACATCAGGCGATACGTCTTGTACCTCTATATTGAGACTCTGAAACAGAGACTGGATGCCATTAATCAACTGCGTGTGGATCGCGCGCTTGCTGCCATGGGCCCTGCTTTCCAGCAGGTATACAGTCTGCTGCCGACATTATTGCACTATCACCATCCGCTGATGCCTGGCTACCTTGACGGTAACGTTCCCCAGGGCATTTGCCTTTTCACGCCTGATGAAACCCAACAGCATTACCTCAACGAACTGGAACTCTACCGCGGCATGCCGCCACAGGAGTCTCCAAAAGGTGAACTACCGATTACCGGCGTTTACTCGATGGGGAGCACCTCATCGGTAGGGCAAAGCTGTTCTTCGGACCTGGACATCTGGGTCTGCCATCAGTCCTGGCTCGATAACGACGAGCGTCAGCTGCTGCAGCGCAAGTGCAGCCTGCTGGAGAGCTGGGCGGCCTCGCTCGGCGTGGAAGTAAGCTTCTTCCTGATTGATGAAAACCGTTTCCGCCATAACGAAAGCGGCAGTCTGGGTGGTGAGGACTGCGGCTCGACTCAGCACATCTTACTGCTGGATGAATTTTACCGTACTGCCGTGCGTCTGGCCGGGAAGCGTATTCTGTGGAATATGGTCCCGTGCGAAGAAGAAGAGCATTACGATGACTACGTCATGTCGCTTTACGCGCAGGGCGTACTGACGCCAAACGAATGGCTGGACCTCGGCGGTCTGAGCTCTCTGTCAGCAGAAGAGTACTTTGGCGCAAGCCTCTGGCAGCTCTATAAAAGTATCGACTCGCCGTACAAAGCGGTGCTGAAAACGCTGCTGCTGGAAGCCTATTCCTGGGAATACCCCACGCCTCGCCTGCTGGCGAAAGATATCAAGCAACGTCTGCACGACGGGGAGATCGTCTCCTTCGGGCTGGACGCCTACTGCATGATGCTGGAGCGCGTGACCGAATACCTGAAAGCCATTGATGACACCACGCGTCTGGATCTGGTGCGTCGATGTTTCTATCTCAAAGTCTGTGAGAAATTGAGCCGCGAGCGCGCCTGCGTGGGCTGGCGTCGTGAAGTGGTCAGTCAGTTAGTGAAAGAGTGGGGATGGGACGAAGCGCGTCTGTCCATGCTCGACAACCGGGCCAACTGGAAAATCGATCAGGTGCGTGAAGCGCACAACGAACTGCTCGATGCGATGATGCAAAGCTATCGTAACCTGATCCGCTTTGCGCGCCGTAACAACCTCAGCGTTTCCGCCAGCCCGCAGGACATCGGGGTATTAACCCGTAAGCTGTATGCCGCGTTTGAAGCGCTGCCGGGTAAAGTCACCCTGGTTAACCCGCAGATTTCGCCAGACCTGTCAGAACCGAATCTGACCTTTATCTACGTGCCGCCGGGCCGCGCAAACCGCACCGGGTGGTATCTGTATAACCGTGCGCCAAGCATGGACTCAATCATCAGCCATCAGCCGCTGGAGTATAACCGCTACCTGAACAAGCTGGTGGCCTGGGCCTGGTTTAACGGCCTGCTGACCTCGCGCACGCGCCTGTTTATCAAAGGCAACGAGGTGGTTGATCTCGCTAAGCTGCAGGAGATGGTCGCGGATGTGTCGCACCACTTCCCGCTGCGTCTGCCTGCCCCAACGCCTAAAGCGCTCTACAGCCCGTGCGAGATTCGCCATCTGGCGATTATCGTCAACCTGGAGTACGACCCGACGGCGGCCTTCCGCAATCAGGTAGTTCACTTTGACTTCCGCAAGCTGGACGTCTTCAGCTTTGGTGAGCAGCAAAACTGCCTGGTGGGCAGCGTGGATCTGCTGTACCGCAACTCGTGGAACGAAGTGCGTACCCTGCATTTCAACGGCGAGCAGGCGATGATCGAGGCGCTGAAAACGATTCTCGGCAAGATGCACCAGGATGCCGCACCGCCGGACAGCGTTGAGGTGTTCTGCTACAGCCAGCACCTGCGCGGTTTAATTCGTACCCGCGTGCAGCAGCTGGTTTCTGAGTGTATCGAACTGCGTCTCTCCAGTACCCGTCAGGAAACCGGGCGCTTTAAAGCGCTGCGCGTCTCCGGCCAGACCTGGGGCCTGTTCTTCGAACGCCTGAACGTGTCGGTACAGAAGCTGGAAAACGCCATCGAGTTCTACGGCGCGATTTCACACAACAAGCTGCATGGCCTGTCGGTGCAGGTGGAAACCAACCACGTTAAGCTCCCGCAGGTGGTGGACGGATTCGCCAGCGAAGGGATTATTCAGTTCTTCTTTGAAGAGTCGGGCGATGATGCCGGGTTCAACATCTACATTCTGGATGAAACCAACCGCGCCGAGGTGTATCACCACTGTGAAGGCAGTAAAGAGGAGCTGGTGCGCGACGTCAGCCGCTTCTACTCCTCTTCGCATGACCGTTTCACCTACGGCTCAAGCTTTATCAACTTTAACCTGCCGCAGTTCTACCAGATTGTGAACGTCGACGGTCGTACGCAGGTGATCCCGTTCCGCACCCAGGCCGTAACGCCTGCCGCGCCTGCCAATCAGGACACCGCGCCGCTGCTGCAACAGTATTTCTCCTGAGCCTTTTCGCTCGCCCGGTGGCGGCTACGCCTTACCGGGCCTACAACAGCTCGAACCCGTAGGCCGGGTAAGCGCAGCGCCACCCGGCACCAAAACTATCTGAAACTCACAGCCTCACCCGCCTGCGCGGTAGCCGCCTGTTCCAGCAGATCCCAGAACGGTACGCAGCTGCGGTCGCAAACCCATTCCCCGTCCTTCAGATCGAAATGATAGCCGCCCTGTTTCGCGGCCAGCCACACCTGGTGAAGCGGCTCCTGGCGGTTAATAATAATTTTGCTGCCATTTTCGAAGCTCAGGGTCAGAATGCCGCCGTTGATTTCACAATCGATATCGCTGTCGCCATCCCAGTCGTCAAGACGCTCTTCGATGGTCATCCACAGGTTGTCGGCAAGGCGATGGAATTCACTGTCGTTCATGGTTTTGTTCCTGTTTTTCGTGATGCCGGCAGTATAACCCTAAATAATTCCCGTTGCAGGAAAGCGGCAAACTCTTGCTTTTGTGTCTTCTCCTGCGATGATAGAAACAGATTTGAACTTACGGGCAACTTTATAATGAAAAACGCTTTCCGAACGCTTGCCGTTCTCATCACGCTGTTTAGCCTGACTGGCTGCGGACTGAAGGGACCACTGTACTTCCCACCGGCGGATAAAACCGCGCCGCCGCCGACGAAACCCGTGCAAAGCGGCATTGAGTCCACCACGCCAAATACTAACGATCGTGGCGACAACGGTGGCCCGACTCAGGTTAATCTCTGACGACAACGTTCTGTACCCGCGCAATGGAGCAAATGATGCAGTTCTCTAAAATGCATGGCCTTGGCAACGATTTTATGGTCGTCGACGCGGTAACGCAGAATGTGTTTTTCTCCCCGGAACTGATCCGTCGCCTGGCGGATCGGCATCTGGGCGTGGGGTTCGATCAGCTGCTGGTGGTCGAGCCACCGTACGATCCCGACCTCGATTTCCACTACCGTATTTTTAACGCGGACGGCAGCGAAGTTAACCAGTGCGGCAACGGCGCGCGCTGTTTTGCCCGCTTTGTCCGCCTGAAAGGGCTGACCAACAAGCGTGATATTCGCGTCAGCACGGCCAATGGCCGCATGGTGCTCAGCGTCACCGATGATGAGCTGGTGCGCGTGAACATGGGCGAGCCTAACTTCGAGCCCTCCGTCGTGCCGTTTCGCGCAAACAAAGCGGAAAAGACCTATATTATGCGTGCGGCCGAGCAGACAGTATTGTGCGGCGTCGTCTCAATGGGTAACCCACACTGCGTGATTCAGGTTGATAATGTGGAAACCGCCGCGGTCGAAACGCTCGGCCCGGTGCTGGAAAGCCACGAACGTTTCCCGGAACGCGCGAACATCGGCTTTATGCAGGTGGTGAAGCGCGAGCACATTCGCCTGCGGGTTTACGAGCGCGGCGCGGGCGAGACTCAGGCCTGCGGAAGCGGCGCCTGTGCTGCGGTGGCCGTTGGCATCTCTCAGGGGTTACTGGCAGAAGAGGTTCGCGTGGAATTACCGGGCGGCCGGCTTGATATCGCCTGGAAAGGACCGGGTCATCCACTGTATATGACTGGCCCGGCGGCACATGTCTATGACGGGTTTATCCATCTATGAAACAACCAGGGGAAGAACTGCAGGAAACAGTGACGGAACTGGACGACAGAGCTGTTGTTGATTATCTGCTGCGCAATCCTGAGTTCTTTATTCGCAATGCACGCGTCGTCGAAGAGATGCGCGTGCCGCATCCGGTTCGCGGGACCGTGTCGCTGGTCGAATGGCACATGGCGCGCTCGCGCAACCACATCAATCAGCTGGAAGAGAACATGACGCTGCTGATGGAGCAGGCCAGCACCAACGAAAGCCTGTTCTATCGTCTGCTGCATCTGCAGGCGCGTCTGGCGTCGGCGCACAGTCTTGACGAGTTCCTCAGCCGCTTCCACCGCTGGGCTCGCGAGCTGGGGCTGGCGGGCGCAACGATTCGGCTTTTCCCTGACCGCTGGCGCATTGGCGCACCGTCGGGGTTCACCCATCTGGCTCTTAGCCGTCAGGCGTTTGAACCGCTGCGCATTCAGCGTCTGGGCCATGAGCACCACTATCTGGGGCCGCTGAACGGGCCTGAGCTGCTGGTGGTGTTACCGGAAGCCAAAGCGATTGGCTCGGTGGCGATGTCGCTGATGGGGCGCGATGGCGATCTGGGTGTCATGTTATTTACCAGCCGCGATGCGCATCACTATGAGCAGGGGCAAGCGACGCACCTGCTGCAGGAGATCGCCCTGATGCTGCCCGAGCTGCTGGAGCGCTGGATTGAGCGCGTATGACGGACGGACTGCTCGCCACTGACGTCTCGCGCTTTCTGCGCTATCTGGGCGTGGAGCGTCAGCTTAGCCCCATTACCCTGCTCAACTACCAGCGTCAGCTTGATGCCATCATGCAGATCGCCGACGAAATCGGCCTGAAAAGCTGGCAACAATGTGACGCTGCGACGGTACGCGGGTTCGTCGTGCGTAGCCGTAAAAAAAATCTCAGCCCGGCAAGCCTGGCGCTCAGGCTCTCGGCGCTGCGCAGTTTCTTCGACTGGCTGGTCAGCCAGGGGGGCTTAAAAGCCAACCCGGCAAAGGGGATCGCCACGCCGAAAGCGCCGCGCCATCTGCCTAAAAATATCGACGTTGACGACGTAAATCGCCTGCTGGATATCGACCTTAACGATCCGCTCGCCGTGCGCGACCGCGCGATGCTGGAGGTGATGTACGGTGCCGGGCTGCGTCTGTCCGAGCTAGTTAATCTTGATATCAAACACCTCGATCTGGAGTCCGGTGAAGTGTGGGTAATGGGCAAGGGCAGCAAAGAGCGCCGCCTGCCGATTGGCCGCAATGCAGTTTCCTGGATTGAGCACTGGCTTGACCTGCGCGGGCTGTTTGGCAGCGAAGAGGATGCGCTGTTCCTGTCGAAGCTCGGCAAGCGGATCTCCGCGCGTAACGTCCAGAAGCGCTTTGCGGAGTGGGGCATTAAGCAGGGGCTGAACAGCCACGTTCATCCGCACAAGCTGCGCCACTCCTTTGCGACACACATGCTTGAGTCGAGCGGCGATCTGCGCGGCGTGCAGGAACTGCTTGGCCACGCGAATCTGTCGACCACTCAAATCTATACCCACTTAGACTTCCAACACCTTGCCTCGGTGTATGACGCGGCGCATCCACGCGCCAAACGGGGGAAATAATGCGTTTTTACCGCCCACTTGGTCAGATCTCAGCCCTGACGTTTGACCTTGATGACACCCTTTACGACAACCGCGAGGTGATCCTGCGTACCGAGCAGGAGTCGCTGGCGTTTGTGCAGAACTACCATCCCGCGCTGAAAGCGATGCAGAACAAGGACTTTCAGAAGCTCCGTCAGTCCCTGCGGGAAACCGAGCCGGACATTTACCACGACGTGACCGAATGGCGTCGTCGTGCGGTCGAGCAGGCGATGCTCAATGCCGGCCTGAGCGCGCAGGATGCGGCCATCGGTGCCGAAGCGGCCATGGAAAACTTTGCCAAATGGCGCAGCCGTATCGACGTGCCGCAGGAGACCCACGACACGCTGGCGAAGCTTGCCGAAAAGTGGCCGCTGGTGGCGATCACTAACGGCAATGCTCAGCCGGAGCTGTTTGGCCTCAGCGATTACTTTGAATTTGTGCTGCGCGCTGGCCCGCACGGGCGCGCGAAGCCATTTAATGATATGTACCATCTGGCGGCAGATAAGCTTAACCTGCCGCTGGGTAACATTCTGCACGTGGGGGATGACCTGACCACGGACGTGGCCGGTGCTATCCGCTGCGGGATGCAGGCCTGCTGGATCAAGCCGGAAAATGCGGAGCTAATGACCGCAACCGACAGCCGTCTTCTGCCGCACGTGGAAATTTCACGGTTGGCATCCCTCACGACGCTGATATAATCACCAGTAATATTGTATAAATTACCAGGGGTTTGCAGTTGTAGGCCCGGTAAGCGGAGCGCCACCGGGCGCTTCGCTGTGTTCCTGAATACTATGTGACGGTGCCAATGGACGTTTCTTACCTGCTCGACAGCCTTAATGACAAACAGCGTGACGCGGTTGCCGCCTCGCGCACCAACATGCTGGTACTGGCTGGGGCGGGCAGTGGTAAGACGCGCGTGCTGGTTCACCGTATCGCCTGGCTGCAGAGCGTGGAGAACTGCTCCCCGTACTCCATCATGGCGGTGACGTTTACCAACAAGGCGGCGGCAGAGATGCGCCACCGTATCGCTCAGCTGATGGGCACCAGCCAGGGCGGCATGTGGGTTGGCACCTTCCACGGTCTGGCGCACCGCCTGCTGCGCGCACACCACATGGACGCCAACCTGCCGCAGGATTTCCAGATCCTCGACAGCGAAGACCAGCTCCGTCTGCTGAAACGCCTGATCAAGGCGATGAACCTCGATGAGAAGCAGTGGCCACCGCGTCAGGCGATGTGGTACATCAACGGCCAGAAGGACGAAGGGCTGCGCCCGCACCACATTCAGAGCTTCGGCAACCCGGTCGAGCAGACCTGGCAGAACGTCTACAAGGCCTATCAGGAAGCGTGCGATCGCGCCGGTCTGGTGGATTTTGCCGAGCTGCTGCTGCGCGCCCACGAGCTGTGGCTCAACAAGCCGCACATCCTGCAGCACTACCGTGAACGCTTCACCAATATCCTGGTGGACGAGTTCCAGGATACCAACAACATTCAGTACGCGTGGATCCGCCTGCTTGCCGGTGATACCGGCAAGGTGATGATCGTGGGCGATGATGACCAGTCGATCTACGGCTGGCGCGGGGCGCAGGTAGAAAATATTCAGCGCTTCCTCAACGATTTCCCCGGCGCGGAAACCATCCGTCTGGAGCAGAACTACCGCTCAACCAGCAACATTCTGAGCGCGGCCAACGCCCTGATTGAGAACAACAACGGGCGTCTGGGTAAAAAGCTGTGGACCAACGGCGTCGACGGCGAACCGATTTCGATTTACTGCGCCTTCAACGAGCTCGACGAAGCCCGCTTCGTGGTGAACCGCATCAAAACCTGGCAAGACAACGGCGGCGCGCTGGAGCAGTGCGCCATTCTCTACCGCAGCAACGCCCAGTCGCGCGTGCTGGAAGAGGCGCTGCTGCAGGTGAGCATGCCGTACCGCATTTATGGCGGCATGCGATTCTTCGAACGTCAGGAAATCAAAGATGCGCTGTCGTATCTGCGCCTCATTGCCAACCGTAACGACGACGCGGCGTTTGAGCGCGTGGTGAACACGCCGACCCGCGGGATTGGCGACCGCACGCTGGACGTGGTGCGTCAGGCCTCGCGCGATCGCCAGCTGACGCTGTGGCAGGCGTGCCGCGAGCTGCTGCAGGAAAAAGCGCTCGCCGGACGTGCCGCCAGCGCGTTACAGCGCTTCCTTGAGCTGATTGACGCTCTGGCGCAGGAAACCGCCGACATGCCGCTGCACGTGCAGACCGACCGGGTGATTAAAGACTCCGGCCTGCGAACCATGTACGAGCAGGAAAAAGGCGAGAAGGGCCAGACCCGTATTGAGAACTTAGAGGAACTGGTCACGGCAACGCGCCAGTTCAGCTACAACGAAGAAGACGAAGACCTGATGCCGCTGCAGGCGTTCCTCTCCCACGCCGCGCTGGAAGCGGGTGAAGGGCAGGCGGACACCTGGCAGGATGCGGTTCAGCTGATGACCCTGCACTCCGCCAAAGGTCTGGAGTTCCCGCAGGTGTTTATCGTCGGGATGGAAGAGGGGATGTTCCCGAGCCAGATGTCGCTGGATGAAGGCGGACGTCTGGAAGAGGAACGTCGTCTGGCCTACGTGGGCGTGACGCGCGCGATGCAAAAGCTGACGCTAACCTACGCCGAAACACGCCGTCTGTACGGTAAAGAGGTTTATCACCGTCCGTCGCGCTTCATCGGCGAGCTGCCGGAAGAGTGCGTAGAAGAGGTGCGTCTGCGAGCGAGCATCAGCCGTCCGGTCAGCCATCAGCGCATGGGCTCGCCGATTGCGGAAACCGACACCGGTTACAAGCTGGGCCAGCGCGTGCGCCATTCGAAGTTTGGCGAAGGCACCATTGTGAATCTGGAAGGCAGCGGCGAGCACAGCCGCCTGCAGGTAGCGTTCCAGGGGCAGGGGATCAAATGGCTGGTGGCGGCCTATGCGAAGCTGGAAACAGTCTAACATTCAGAAAAATATCATTATTTTGTAATAATCTGCTAGCCTTATACAGTGAAGGTCAATTAATGCCCTTCAGCGTTCCGTTGCGTGTTGACGCCACAGTTATAGCTGGCGTAACATGCGCGCACGATTACGCTAAGAGGACATTCGCCTTGGACACACCCAGTAGATACTGGCTCAATTCCCTGTCATCCAGGAACAACTCCTAAGGCTATCTCCTCTTGCTGATGGCCTTAGTGGTTGTCAGCGACCTGCATTATTCCCGTCGCGCTGAGTCAGGCTGTTTAATGGTCTGAAACCCAATTTGTTTCTGTGTACCCACCGAACTGTCCGATATTTTTTGCATTGGGAGTCCCGGTCATGTTGAGCGCATTTCAACTCGAAAATAACCGACTGACTCGGCTTGAAGCCGAAGAGTCACAGCCCCTCATTGATGCCGTATGGGTGGATCTGGTCGAGCCGGACGACGATGAACGCCTTCGCGTACAATCTGAACTGGGGCAAAGCCTGGCAACCCGCCCGGAACTGGAAGACATCGAAGCATCCGCGCGTTTTTTTGAAGACGAAGACGGTTTGCATATTCACTCCTTCTTCTTCTTTGAAGATGCGGAAGACCACGCGGGTAACTCCACCGTGGCGTTTACCATTCGCGACGGCCGTCTGTTTACCCTGCGCGAGCGCGAGCTGCCGGCATTTCGCCTCTACCGTATGCGCGCCCGCAGCCAGGCAATGGTGGACGGTAACGCTTACGAGCTGCTGCTCGATCTGTTCGAGACCAAAATTGAACAGCTGGCGGACGAAATTGAAAACATCTACAGCGATCTGGAAAAGCTTAGCCGCGTGATCATGGAAGGCCATCAGGGCGATGAATACGACGAAGCGCTCTCCACGCTGGCAGAGCTGGAAGATATCGGCTGGAAGGTGCGCTTGTGTCTGATGGATACCCAGCGCGCGCTGAACTTCCTGGTGCGCAAGGCGCGTCTGCCGGGCGGTCAGCTGGAGCAGGCGCGTGAGATCTTACGAGATATCGAATCCCTGCTGCCGCACAACGAATCTCTGTTCCAGAAGGTGAACTTCCTGATGCAGGCGGCGATGGGCTTTATCAACATCGAGCAGAACCGCATCATCAAGATCTTCTCGGTAGTGTCCGTGGTGTTCCTGCCGCCGACGCTGGTGGCGTCCAGCTACGGGATGAACTTTGAGTTTATGCCGGAGCTGAAATGGAGCTTTGGTTACCCGGGGGCGATTATCTTTATGATCCTCGCGGGGCTGGCGCCGTATCTGTACTTTAAGCGCCGGAACTGGCTGTAAAAATCTGGCGGGTGGCGCTGCGCTTACCCGCCTTACGATCGAATTCCCTCTCCCTGTGGGAGAGGGTTAGGGTTAGGGTAACATCACAGCCCTTTGCGCACCCTGCGCTGGGTATAAATCGCATCGGCAACGAAAATCGCCAGCGCCACCCAGATAAAGGCGAACGTTACCATCTTATCCGCCCCCGGCACCTCGCCGTAAAACACCACCGCCAGCAGGAACATCAGCGTCGGGCCAATGTACTGGAAGAAGCCCAGCGTGGAGAGACGCAGACGCGTCGCGGCACCGGTGAAGCACAGCAGTGGAATGGTGGTCACCACGCCCGCCGCCATCAGCATCAGGTTCAGCGACCACGGGTTGCTGCCCATATGGCTGGTGGCGCTGTCGGCGATGCCGAAGAGATAAATCGCCGCCACGGGCAGCAGCCACAGGGTTTCAAACAGCATTCCCGTCTGCGCTTCCACCGCAATCTTCTTACGCACCAGGCCGTAGAACGCAAAGCTGAACGCCAGGCCGAGGGCAATAATCGGCAGCGAGCCGAAGGTCCAGAGCTGCACCAGTACGCCGCAGAAGGCCAGAATCACCGCCACCCACTGCATCCGGCGGAAGCGCTCACCGAGGAAAATCATCCCCAGCACGATATTCACCAGCGGGTTAATGAAGTACCCCAGGCTCGCTTCGAGCATGTGATGATTATTCACCGCCCAGATAAACAGCAGCCAGTTGCCGCCAATCAGCACCGCTGAGAGCGCCAGCAGGAAAATCTTTTTCGGGGTTTGCAGCAGCGTTTTTACGCCCGACCACTGACGGCTGAGGCTCATCAGCGCAATCATAAAGAAGAATGACCAGATAACGCGGTGAGTCAGGATCTCATCGGCCGGAACGTAGGCGATAAGCTTGAAATACGCCGGGGCGATACCCCAAATAAAATAAGCGGCAAGGGCGAGTAAAACGCCCTGCCGCGTCTGTTTAGCATCCATCGGGAAAATCCGTTACAAAAAAGTGAATTAATTTTACCCGATTTTGCCGCCTCAACCCACCATATAAGTGGCGGTTGCGCTGGCGATATACACCTGTTCTTCGTTGTGTAATTCAACGCGCGCCACGGCAACTTTATTTCCCGCGCGCAGCAGGCTGCTGGTACAGGTAAAGCGATTTCCGCGCCCCGGGCGAAGATAGTCGACGCGCAAATCAATGGTGCCCATGCGCGCCAGACGCTGGCGGAGTTCGTCTTCGTTGATGGTGTCATGGCGGGTCAGCGTGCTGCCCACGCAGACCAGACCTGCCGCCACGTCCAGCGCGGAGGCAATCACGCCGCCGTGCAAAATGCTTTGCGCCCAGTTACCTACCATCATCGGCTGGTTGTTGAAGCTCAGCTGGGCAAAGTCTTTCTCGTAACGTTCCAGCTCCAGTCCCAGCGCGCGGTTAAACGGCATATGGTAAACAAAAATCTCGCCCACGAGTTTTAACACTTCTTCGGCGGTAAGCATGGCTGACATGAGGCATCACATCCTTATTGTTAACGAAATGTTGATTTTATGCCTCGGCAACAAGGAATTCCACTTTCAGAAACGAGGATGCAGCAGTTGTCGCAGAAGTCTGTAGAATGTTCGCCACATAACTATTCAGCTAATTTTACTCTTTTGCAGGAGAACACCACCGATGCGGACGTATCTGGCCTGGTTACTGGCGGCGGTTGCGCTGCCCCTCACAGCATATGCGCAGGAAGCGACGATTAAAGAGGTGCATGATAAACCTGCCGTTCACGGTAGCATTATCGCGAACCTTCTTCAGGAGCATGACAATCCGTTCACGCTCTATCCGTATGACACCAACTATGTGATTTATACCCAGACCAGCGATCTCAACAAAGAGGCGATAAGCTCCTATAACTGGTCTGATAATGCGCGTAAAGATGAGGTGAAGTTCCAGCTCAGCCTCGCGTTCCCGTTCTGGCGCGGTATTCTGGGGCCAAACTCGGTGCTCGGGGCGTCTTACACCCAGAAATCCTGGTGGCAGCTCTCTAACAGCGGAGAGTCCTCACCGTTCCGTGAAACCAACTATGAGCCGCAGCTGTTCCTCGGTTTTGCAACGGATTATGAGTTTGCGGGCTGGACGCTGCGTGACGTCGAAGTGGGCTTTAACCACGATTCCAACGGTCGCTCTGACCCGACATCCCGTAGCTGGAACCGTGCCTATACGCGCCTGATGGCGCAGAACGGTAACTGGATGGTGGAAGTGAAGCCGTGGTATGTGGTCGGCAGCACGGATGACAACCCGGAAATCACCAAATATATGGGCTACTACCAGCTTAAAGTCGGCTATCAGTTGGGTGATGCCGTGCTCAGCGCTAAAGGCCAGTACAACTGGAACACCGGCTACGGCGGTGCGGAAGTGGGCTTAAGCTATCCAATGACGAAGCATGTCCGCATCTATACTCAGGTGTACAGCGGTTACGGCGAGTCGCTTATCGATTACAACTTCAACCAGACCCGCGTCGGCGTGGGCGTGATGCTGAACGATATTCTCTAGGCTGTTCGAATGTTTTTGCGTTAAACGTTGAAGTTTCTCTCTCAGGCGCTGAAAATAGCGCCTGTTTCATTTCTGGCATATGGGGTTAACGTGGCGCAGGCGGAAGTATTGAATCAGGAGTCGCTGGCTAAACAGGTTTTGCATGAAACCTTTGGCTACCAGCAGTTCCGCCCTGGCCAGGAAACCATCATTGAAACGGTGCTGGAAGGTCGTGATTGCCTGGTGGTAATGCCGACCGGTGGCGGCAAGTCCCTCTGTTATCAGGTGCCCGCGCTGGTGCTTAACGGCCTGACGGTCGTGGTATCCCCTCTCATTTCTCTTATGAAAGACCAGGTTGACCAGCTGCTCGCCAACGGCGTGGCGGCAGCCTGTCTTAACTCCACGCAAACCCGGGAGCAGCAGCAAGAGGTGATGGCCGGTTGTCGCACCGGACAGATCCGCCTGCTGTATATCGCCCCGGAACGCCTGATGCTGGATAACTTCCTCGATCATCTCGCGCACTGGAACCCGGTGCTGCTGGCGGTGGATGAAGCGCACTGTATTTCCCAGTGGGGACACGATTTCCGCCCGGAATACGCCGCCCTCGGCCAGCTGCGTCAGCGCTTCCCCGAGCTGCCGTTTATGGCGCTTACCGCCACGGCAGATGACACCACGCGGCTGGATATCGTTCGCCTGCTCGGGCTGAACGACCCCTATATTCAGGTCAGCAGCTTCGACCGCCCAAACATCCGCTATATGCTGATGGAAAAGTTCAAGCCGCTGGATCAGCTCCTGCGCTACGTCCAGGAGCAGCGCGGCAAGTCCGGCATCATCTACTGCAACAGCCGTGCGAAGGTGGAAGACACCGCCGCGCGTCTGCAAAACCGCGGCTTTAGCGCCGCCGCCTATCACGCCGGGTTAGAGAATCACATCCGCGCCGACGTGCAGGAGAAATTCCAGCGTGACGACCTGCAGATCGTCGTCGCGACCGTGGCGTTCGGAATGGGCATCAACAAGCCGAACGTGCGCTTTGTGGTGCATTTCGACATCCCGCGCAATATCGAATCCTACTATCAGGAAACCGGCCGCGCCGGGCGTGACGGTCTGCCTGCGGAAGCGATGCTGTTTTACGATCCGGCCGATATGGCGTGGCTGCGCCGCTGTCTGGAAGAGAAGCCGCAAGGACAGCTGCAGGATATCGAGCGCCACAAGCTCAACGCGATGGGCGCGTTTGCCGAAGCGCAAACCTGCCGTCGTCTGGTGCTGCTCAACTACTTTGGTGAAGGGCGCCAGGAGCCGTGCGGCAACTGCGATATCTGCCTGGATCCGCCGAAACAGTACGATGGTTTGATGGACGCGCGTAAGGCGCTCTCGACCATTTACCGTGTGAATCAACGCTTCGGGATGGGCTACGTGGTGGAGGTGCTGCGCGGCGCCAATAACCAGCGTATCCGCGATATGGGCCACGACAAGCTGCCGGTCTACGGCATTGGCAAGGAGCAGAGCCACGAACACTGGGTGAGTATTATTCGCCAGCTGATCCACCTTGGCTTCGCCACGCAGAACATTGCCCAGCACTCCGCCCTGCAGCTGACCGAGGCGGCGCGCCCGGTCCTACGCGGTGACGTTGAGCTCAAGCTCGCCGTGCCGCGCGTCATCGCCCTGAAGCCACGCGTGATGCAGAAATCCTACGGCGGCAACTACGACCGCAAGCTGTTCGCCAAACTGCGCAAGCTGCGTAAAGCCATCGCCGACGAAGAAAATATTCCGCCTTACGTGGTGTTCAACGACGCGACGCTGATCGAGATGGCCGAACAGATGCCGCTCAGCGCCAGCGAGATGCTGAGCGTCAACGGCGTGGGAACACGCAAGCTGGAGCGCTTCGGTAAAGAGTTTATGGCGCTCATCCGCTCTCACGCCGACGGTGATGATGAGGAGTAGTCAGCCGGGCGAAAAAGTGCCAGGATGATGACTCACTAAATTATTTCCCCGCGAGCTAATTATGTTAATGCTATTTCTCACCGTGGCGTTAGTGCACATCGTTGCGCTGATGAGCCCCGGTCCGGACTTTTTCTTCGTATCACAAACGGCCGTCAGCCGCTCCCGCAAAGAGGCGATGATGGGCGTGCTCGGTATCACCATGGGCGTTATGGTCTGGGCGGCGGTCGCGCTGCTCGGTCTGAACCTTATCCTGGCGAAGATGGCCTGGCTGCATAACATCATTATGGTCGGCGGCGGTCTGTATCTGTGCTGGATGGGCTACCAGATGCTGCGCGGGGCGCTGAAGAAAGAAGAGAAAAAACCGGAAGAGCCAAAGGTGGAGCTGGCTACGGGCGGCCGCAGCTTTGTAAAAGGGCTGCTGACCAATCTGGCGAACCCGAAAGCCATTATCTATTTCGGCTCGGTGTTCTCGCTGTTTGTCGGCGATAGCGTCGGCGCGGGCGCACGCTGGGGAATTTTCCTGCTGATCGTCGTTGAAACCTTTGCCTGGTTTACTATCGTGGCCAGCCTGTTTGCCTTACCGGCGATGCGCCGCGGCTATCAGCGTATCGCGAAGTGGATTGACGGCTTCGCCGGCGCGCTGTTCGCCGGCTTCGGCATTCATCTCATCATTTCTCGCTAAGCGTGACGCGCTGACGCAAGCAGCGCGCCAACCAGCATAAACAGCGAGCCAAAGACTTTATTCAGGGCCTTCATCTGCTTAGGCCCTTTAATCCACGCCGCAATTCGCTGCGCCAGCGTCGCGTAACCAATCATCACGATGATATCGACGATAATAGTGGTCGCGCCCAGCACCACGTACTGCATCACCTGGGGCTGATGCGGAACGATAAACTGCGGGAACAGCGCGGCGAGGAAAACGATGCTCTTCGGGTTGGTCAGGTTGACGAACACCGCGCGCTTAAACAGATGGCCGCGGTTTTGCGTCTGAGCCAGCGTATTCAGGTTGATGGAGCCTGCCGCGCGCCACTGCTGGATGCCGAGCCAAATCAGATACGCTGCCCCGGCCCATTTCAGCACCTCAAAGGCCAGCACGGAGCGGGAGAACAGGGTCCCCAGACCGATCCCGACCAGCACAATATGAATGCCCAGCCCAGTCTGCAAACCGGCAATCGACGCCGCCGCACCGCGATAGCCGTGATTGATGGAGGTGGTCATGGTGTTAATAGCCCCCGAGCCCGGAGAAAGGCTGAGGATAATGGATGTCAGCAGGTAGGCGAACCACCATTCGAAGGTCATTTGAAACTCCCGAACCGTCTATTTTTATGCCACAATACGCTATTATTGAGTCATTTTGTGACCGGTGACGAAAAAAACGATATTCCCTGGATTACGTGAGTGGAAACCCAATGTTTCAGCAGAAAAAGGACTGGGAAACACGAGAAAACGCTTTTGCTGCTTTCTCTATGGGGCCGCTGACCGATTTCTGGCGGCAGCGTGAGGAAGATGAGTTTACGGGCGTCGGGGGCATCCCGGTGCGTTTCGTTCGTTTCCGAAATGAAAAAAATGACCGGGTGATTGTGGTCTGCCCCGGGCGTATTGAAAGCTACGTTAAATACGCCGAGCTGGCCTATGACCTGGTCCATATGGGGTTCGATGTCCTGATCATCGACCATCGTGGACAGGGGCTGTCCGGACGTATGCTGCCGGACACGCACCGTGGGCACGTCGATCGCTTCAGCGATTACGTCGACGATTTTGCCGCGTTCTGGCAGCAGGACGTTCAGCCCGGCCCCTGGCGCAAGCGGTATATTCTTGCGCACTCCATGGGCGGCGCCATTTCGACGCTGTTTTTGCAGCGTTATGCGCACGAGTGCGACGCCATTGCGCTCACCGCGCCGATGTACGGTATCGTGATCCGTTTTCCTGACTGGATGGTGCGCCATCTTCTTGACTGGGCTGAGGGCCATCAGCGCATTCGTGAAGGTTACGCCATTGGCACAGGACGCTGGCGCGCGCTGCCGTTCGCCATCAACGTCTTAACCCATAGCCGGCAGCGTTATCGCCGCAACCTGCGCTTTTATGCCGATGAACCGCGCTTGCGCGTCGGCGGCCCGACCTGGCACTGGGTGCGGGAGGGGATTCTGGCCGGTGAGCAGGTGCTGGCGGGCATAGGCGATGATGACACGCCGACGCTTCTGATCCAGGCGGAAGAAGAGCGTGTGGTGGATAACCGCATGCATGACCGCTATTGTGAACTGCGCGCTGCAGCCGGTCACCCTTGTGAAGGGGGTAAACCGCTGGTCATTAACGGCGCGTTCCATGAGATCCTTTTTGAAAAGGACGCTATGCGCTCAGTCGCGCTTAACGCCATTGTTGAATTTTTCAACAGGCATAATTGATTCTTGTTTTCCACCAGAGGTTGAAATCCCTATGTACCAGGTTGTTGCATCTGATTTAGATGGCACGCTGCTTTCCCCCGACCACACCCTGTCGCCTTACGCGAAAGAGACCTTAAAACTCCTGACTGCCCGTGGCGTGAACTTTGTGTTCGCCACCGGCCGCCACCACGTGGACGTGGGGCAGATCCGCGATAATCTTGAGATCAAATCGTACATGATCACCTCCAACGGTGCGCGCGTGCATGATACCGACGGCAACCTGATCTTTACCCACAATCTGGATCGCGATATTGCCGCCGATCTGTTCGGCGTGGTGCATGACAACCCGGCTATCGTTACTAACGTTTACCGCGACGACGACTGGTTTATGAACCGCCACCGCCCGGATGAAATGCGTTTCTTCAAGGAAGCGGTATTCAACTACTCCCTTTACGAACCGGGCCTGCTGGAGCCGGAAGGGATCAGCAAGGTGTTCTTCACCTGTGACAGCCACGAAGAGCTGCTCCCGCTGGAACAGGCGATCAACGCCCGCTGGGGCGATCGCGTCAACGTGAGCTTCTCAACCCTGACCTGTCTGGAAGTAATGGCGGGTGGCGTCTCCAAAGGTCACGCGCTGGAAGCGGTTGCGAAACGCCTGGGCTTCGGGCTGAAAGACTGTATCGCCTTCGGTGACGGCATGAACGACGCCGAGATGCTTTCGATGGCGGGCAAGGGCTGCATCATGCAGAACGCGCACCAGCGTCTGAAGGATCTGCACCCTGAGCTGGAAGTGATTGGTTCTAACGCTGACAACGCGGTACCGAAGTATCTGCGTAAACTGTTCCTTGAATAATCTTCATTCGGTTGTTTATTGCTCAGTTGTCAACTAAAGAGTTCGCTACAATGCCTGTCCTTCTTTCTGAGAGACAAGCATTGTGGCGCTACTCATTATCACCACTATCCTGTGGGCCTTCTCCTTTAGCCTGATTGGCGAATACCTTGCCGGTTCGGTCGACAGCTACTTCTCGGTGCTGATGCGCGTGGGGCTGGCGGCGCTGGTGTTCCTGCCGTTTCTGCGCACGCGCGGACAATCGCTGAAAACGATAGTGCTGTATATGCTGGTGGGAGCGATGCAGCTCGGCATCATGTATCTGTTCAGCTTCCGGGCCTACGTCTACCTGTCCGTCTCCGAATTCCTGCTCTTTACCGTGCTGACGCCGCTCTATATCACGCTGATTTACGACCTGCTCAGCAGACGCCGTCTGCGCTGGGGATACCTGCTGAGCGCGGCGCTGGCGGTGATCGGCGCGGCGATTATTCGCTACGACAAAGTGAGCGATCACTTCTGGACCGGGCTGATGTTCGTCCAGCTCGCCAACATCAGTTTCGCTATCGGCATGGTGGGCTACAAACGCCTGATGGAAACCCGCCCGATGCCGCAGCATAACGCGTTCGCATGGTTTTATATCGGCGCCGCGATTGTCGCGGTGGCGGCGTGGTTTATGCTCGGTAATCCGCAAAAGCTGCCGACCACCGCCGTGCAGTGGGGCGTTCTGGTCTGGCTGGGCGTAGTGGCGTCAGGGTTGGGATACTTCATGTGGAACTACGGCGCTACGCAGGTAGACGCCGGTACGCTGGGGATCATGAACAACGTGCATGTCCCGGCAGGGCTGCTGGTCAACCTCGCCATCTGGCAGCAACAGCCGCACTGGCCGAGCTTTATTATTGGGGGAGCGGTGATCCTGGCTTCGCTGTGGGTCCATCGCCGATGGGTCGCTCCGCGCTCCGCACAAACGGAAGATGGTCGCACGCGTGGTTCCGCGCTGAGCGAATAAACGCCTCCGTAATCGGCTGACGCTGCTCGCCATCGCGCACGGCGGCGTACAGTCGGCTCCACAGTCCTTCACCCAGGGTTTTGGTCTGCACCAGACCCTGGCGTTCAAAACTCTCCACCACCCAGTGCGGCAGCGCCGCGATACCCATTCTGGCCGCCACCATCTGAATCAGCAGCAGGGTGTTATCCACGCTTTTCAGCTGCGGACTGATGCCTGCCGGCTGCAGGAAGTGGCGCCAGATATCCAGACGACTGCGCTGGACCGGGTAAATCAGCAGCGTTTCTGTCGCCAGGTCTTCCGGCGTGATGCGCGTTTTGGCGGCCAGCGGGTGGTCCGGCGCCAGCACCAGGCGCACTTCATAATCAAACATCGGCGAATAGTGCAGGCCGCTGCGCGGCAGGATGTCAGAGGTCATGACCAGATCCAGCTCGCCCTGCTGCAGCGAGGGCTGCGGGTCGAACGTCACGCCGGATTTAAAGTCCATCTCCACCTGCGGCCATTTCTGGCGGAAGTTCTCAAGCGCGGGGGTCAGCCACTGAATACAGCTGTGGCACTCAATGGCGATGCGCAGTTTGGTCTGCTGCGGTTCGTTACACGCCTGCAGCGCGCTCGCGATTTGCGGCAGGACCTGATTCGCCAGCTGAAGGAGAATTTCACCCTGCGGCGTAAAGCGTAGCGGCTGGCTCTTACGCACAAAAAGACGGAAGCCGAGGCGTTGTTCCAGATCGCTGAACTGGTGAGAAAGGGCAGACTGGGTCTGGTGCAGCGTGGCCGCAGCCGCCGCGAGCGAACCGCAGTTCCGCAACGCTTGTAGCGTTTTCAGGTGTTTAATCTCGATCATGAAAGTCCTTCACTTCGCCATGAACATTTTGCGCTTGAGGAATATACAGTAACTGCCAATTATGGATGTGTAAACATCTGGACGGCTAAAATCCTTCGTCTTTTAAATTTATGGTGCGTTGGCTGCGTTTACTCACCCCGGTCACTTACTCATGTAAGCTCCCGGGGATGAGCAAACTTGCCGCCTTCCCTAAATTCAAAATCCAAAGGATTTACAATTAATTAGAGGAAGAAAAACATGACAATCCGCAATCACACTCTCGGTTTCCCTCGCGTCGGCCTGCGTCGCGAGCTGAAAAAAGCGCAAGAAAGCTACTGGGCGGGTAATACCACCCGCGAAGAGCTGCTGGCGGTAGGACGCGAGCTGCGCGCCCGCCACTGGGATCAGCAAAAACAGGCGGGCATTGACCTGCTGCCGGTGGGCGATTTCGCCTGGTACGACCATGTTCTGACGACCAGCCTGATGCTTGGCAACGTGCCGGCTCGTCATCAGAACAAAGATGGATCGGTAGATATCGATACTCTGTTCCGCATCGGCCGTGGCCGCGCGCCAACGGGGGAGCCAGCGGCAGCGGCGGAAATGACCAAGTGGTTTAACACCAACTATCACTATATGGTGCCGGAATTCGTCAAAGGCCAGCAGTTCAGGCTGGCCTGGACGGAGCTTCTGGACGAAGTGGATGAAGCGCTGGCGCTGGGCCACCAGGTGAAGCCGGTGCTGCTCGGGCCGGTAACGTACCTGTGGCTGGGCAAAGTAAAGGGCGAGCCGTTTGACCGACTCAGCCTGCTGAAGGATATTCTGCCGGTCTACAAACAGGTGCTGAGTGAGCTGGGCAAACGCGGCATTCAGTGGGTGCAAATCGACGAACCGGCGCTGGTGCTTGAGCTGCCGCAGGATTGGCTCGATGCCTTCAAACCGGCGTATGACGCGCTCACCGGTCAGGTAAAACTCCTGCTGACGACCTATTTTGAAGGCGTGACGCCGAACCTGAAGACCATTACCGCGCTGCCGGTTCAAGGCCTGCACGTTGATCTCGTACACGGTAAAGACGATGTCGCGGAACTGCACAAGCGCCTGCCAGCGGACTGGCTGCTCTCTGCCGGGCTGATCAATGGCCGTAACGTCTGGCGCGCCGATCTCACCGAGAAATACGCACAAATCAAAGACATCGTCGACAAACGTGAGCTGTGGGTGGCCTCATCTTGTTCCCTGCTGCACAGTCCGATCGATCTGAGCGTGGAAACCCGTCTCGACCCTGAAGTAAAAAGCTGGTTTGCCTTCGCGCTGCAAAAATGTGAAGAGCTGACCCTGCTGCGCGACGCGCTGAACAGCGGCGACACGGCGGCAATTACCGAATGGAGCGCCCCGATCCAGGCGCGTCGTCACTCGGCACGCGTGCACAACCCGGCGGTGGAAAAACGCCTGGCGGCCATCACCGCCCGGGACAGCCAGCGTCAGAGCCCGTACGAGGTGCGCGCTGAAGCGCAGCGCGCCCGCTTCAATCTGCCCGCGTGGCCAACAACGACGATCGGTTCTTTCCCGCAAACTACGGAGATCCGCGGCCTGCGCCTGGACTTTAAAAAGGGCAATCTGGATGCGAATCACTACCGCACCGGCATCGCGGAACACATCAAGCAGGCGATTATCGAGCAGGAGCGCCTGGGGCTGGACGTGCTGGTGCACGGCGAGGCCGAGCGTAACGACATGGTGGAATACTTCGGCGAGCACCTGGACGGCTTCGTCTTTACCCAGAACGGCTGGGTGCAGAGCTACGGCTCCCGCTGCGTCAAGCCGCCGGTGGTTATCGGTGACGTCAGCCGCCCGGAAGCGATCACCGTGGAGTGGGCGAAGTATGCCCAGTCCCTGACCGACAAGCCGGTAAAAGGGATGCTGACCGGTCCGGTGACCATTCTCTGCTGGTCGTTCCCGCGTGAAGACGTGACCCGTGAAACCATCGCCAAACAGATTGCCCTGGCGCTGCGTGATGAAGTGGCGGATCTGGAAGCGGCAGGCATTGGCATTATCCAGATTGACGAGCCCGCTCTGCGCGAAGGCCTGCCGCTGCGCCGCAGCGACTGGGATGCCTACCTGCAGTGGGGCGTGGAGGCGTTCCGCATCAACGCTGCGGTGGCGAAGGATGACACCCAGATCCACACCCACATGTGTTACTGCGAATTTAACGACATCATGGATTCGATTGCCGCGCTGGACGCCGACGTGATCACCATCGAGACCTCGCGTTCAGACATGGAGCTGCTGGAGTCGTTTGAAGAGTTCGACTACCCGAATGAAATCGGGCCGGGCGTGTACGACATTCACTCCCCGAACGTGCCGAGCGTGGAGTGGATTGAAGCCCTGCTGAAAAAAGCGGCCCAGCGCATTCCGTCAGAACGCCTGTGGGTGAACCCGGACTGCGGACTGAAAACCCGCGGCTGGCCGGAGACGCGCGCGGCGCTGGCGAACATGGTGAAGGCGGCGCAGAACCTGCGTCAGGCGTAGCGGTGCTGGATTGCCGGGTGGCGACAACGCTTACCCGGCCTACCTGTTGGCCCGGTAAGGCATAGCCGCCACCGGGCTTTTTTATTACGCTTTCTTACCGCCGTACTGGCTAAACCACGCCAGCATTCTCTGCCAGCCATCTTTGGCTGATTCTGCGTGATAGCTCGGACGATAATCGGCATTAAACGCGTGCCCGGCATCCGGGTACACCACAATCTCCGCCTTCGCATTTGCCGCGCGGAGCGCATGGCGCATGGTCTCTACCGAATCCAGCGAAATGCCGGTGTCCTGACCGCCGTAAAGCCCTAACACGGGGGCATTTAACTCGGTGGCGATATCGACGGGATGTTTCGGTGAATTCAGCGTTTTTTCACCCACCAGTTTGCCGTACCAGGCGACAGCGGCTTTGAGCTGCGGGTTATGCGCGGCATACAGCCAGCTAATGCGTCCACCCCAGCAGAAACCGGTGACCAGAAGACGATGCGGATCGCCGCCGTTGCGCGCCGCCCAGCTGGCGACGTGGTCGAGATCGGCCAGCACCTGCGCGTCCGGGACTTTGCTGACCAGGTTGCTGAGCAATGTTGGAATATCGCTGTAGTCGTTCGGATCGCCCTGACGGAAGTAGAGCTCTGGCGCAACGGCCAGATACCCTTCCAGCGCCAGCCGGCGGCAGAGATCGCGAATGTGTTCGTGAACACCGAAAATTTCCTGTACCACGATCACGATGGGCAGCGGGCCGTCCGCCGATTTTGGCCGTGCGTGGTAAGCAGGCATGTTCTCTCCCTGCGTGGGAATGGAGGTCTCACCCGCGGTAATTGCCGCTTCTGGCGTCGACACGATGGTTGAAGCATGTGGGGCCGCAGCAGGTGCAAAACCGGTTTTTTCAGTCATGGCATTCTCCGTACCAATGAGTTAGCGCAAAGGTAAATATAGACACCAGGTTAACAACTCACAGTGCCTTAAACGGTCTATCTTTTGTGCAGCACCTGGCGATATAACTTGTTAATGTGATGTAAATCACTTTTTTATGGAAATTCAATGTAATCATTTTCATTCATGGTGAGGTATGTCACGAAAATATGCTTACTGCTTCTGTAAAGTACCGTTTTACTTCTTCTGACTAACCGACCCACAGAGGAGTCACCTATGTCTAAGTCTGATGTTTTTCATCTCGGCCTCACCAAAAACGATTTACAAGGGGCTACGCTCGCTATCGTCCCTGGCGATCCTGAGCGTGTGGAAAAGATCGCCGCGCTGATGGATAAGCCGGTCAAGCTGGCTGCCCATCGTGAGTTCACCACCTGGCGCGCAGAGCTGGATGGCAAAGCGGTGATCGTGTGCTCTACCGGTATCGGTGGTCCGTCTACGTCTATTGCTGTTGAAGAGCTGGCACAGCTGGGCATCCGTACTTTCCTGCGTATCGGCACCACCGGCGCTATCCAGCCGCACATCAACGTGGGTGACGTGCTGGTCACGACCGCGTCCGTTCGTCTGGACGGCGCAAGCCTGCACTTTGCACCGATGGAATTCCCGGCAGTGGCTGATTTCGAATGCACCACCGCGCTGGTTGAAGCCGCAAAATCCGTAGGCGCAACCACTCACGTGGGCGTAACCGCCTCTTCCGACACCTTCTACCCGGGTCAGGAACGTTACGACACCTTCTCAGGCCGCGTGGTAAGCCGTTTCAAAGGCTCAATGGAAGAGTGGCAGTCAATGGGCGTGATGAACTACGAAATGGAATCCGCAACGCTGCTGACCATGTGCGCAAGCCAGGGTCTGCGTGCCGGTATGGTGGCGGGCGTTATCGTCAACCGCACCCAGCAGGAGATCCCGAACGCCGAAACCATGAAGCAGACCGAAAGTCATGCGGTGAAAATCGTGGTGGAAGCCGCGCGTCGCCTGATCTAATCCTCTCTTCTGAAATCAAAGGCCGACGCGTTCGGCCTTTATTTTTTGCGTAGCGCCTCGCAGGAAAACCCTTTCAAACTGGACGTTTATACAGCACAATTCTATTTTGTGCGGGTAATACGTTGATGCAGGGGGCATTGTGGATATCTCGATCCTGATTTACGCGGTGATTGCGGTGGCGGGCGTGGCGATAGGCTGGCTCATTTCCAGCTATCAGCATGCACAGCAGAAGGCCGACCAGCTGGCAGAGCGCGAAGAGATAGTCGCTGAATTAAGTGCGGCAAAGCAGCAGCTTGCCCTGAGCGAACACTGGCGAGAGGAGTGCGAGCTGCTCAACAACGAGCTGCGCAACCTGCGAGATATCAACACCTCGCTGGAGGCCGATCTCCGCGAAGTCACTACCCGTCTTGAATCCACCCAGCTGCATGCGGAAGACAAAATCCGCCAGATGATCAACAGCGAGCAGCGCCTCAGCGAACAGTTTGAGAACCTCGCCAACCGAATTTTTGAGCACAGCAACCGCCGCGTTGACGAACAGAACCGCCAGAGCCTCAACAGCCTGCTGACGCCGCTGCGCGAACAGCTGGACGGTTTTCGCCGTCAGGTGCAGGACAGCTTTGGTCAGGAAGCCCGCGAGCGACACACGCTGGCGCATGAGATTCGCAATCTCCAGCAGCTGAATGCGCAAATGGCGCAGGAAGCGGTCAACCTGACCCGCGCGCTGAAAGGGGATAACAAAACCCAGGGCAACTGGGGAGAAGTGGTGCTGACCCGCGTGCTGGAGGCCTCTGGTCTGCGGGAGGGGTATGAATACGAAACACAGGTGAGTATTGAAAACGATGCCCGCTCGCGAATGCAGCCGGATGTGATCGTGCGGCTGCCGCAGGGTAAAGATGTGGTGATTGACGCCAAAATGACGCTGGTGGCGTATGAACGCTACTTTAATGCGGACGATGATTACACGCGCGAGTCTGCGCTGCAGGAGCACATTGCCTCCGTGCGTAATCATATTCGCCTGCTTGGCAGAAAAGACTACCAGCAGCTGCCGGGTCTGCGCTCGCTGGACTATGTCCTGATGTTCATCCCGGTAGAACCCGCGTTCCTGCTGGCACTCGACAGACAGCCCGAGCTTATCACCGAAGCGCTCAAAAATAACATTATGCTGGTCAGCCCCACCACGCTGCTGGTGGCGTTACGCACCATTGCGAACCTGTGGCGCTATGAGCACCAGAGCCGCAACGCTCAGCAGATTGCCGATCGTGCCAGCAAGCTTTACGACAAAATGCGCCTCTTCGTGGACGACATGTCTTCAGTCGGGCAGAGCCTGGATCGTGCGCAGGATAACTACCGCCAGGCGATGAAAAAACTCGCCTCCGGACGTGGCAATCTGCTGGCACAGGCCGAATCATTCCGTAGCCTGGGGGTTGAGGTTAAACGCGAGATTAATCCGGAATTGGTCGAACAGGCCACCGCCCAGGACGACGAGTTTCGCCTGCGAGAAGGTGCGGACGAACAAAATACAAACAGTGAAGACAATACGTTAGCGGCGGATTTATCACCAGACGAGACTCCAGCGCGTTTCTTTCGCGGTGGTTGAAACGTAGGGCAAACGCGCCCAATCTGTTACACTTCACGAACATTTTACTGATAAGCAGGCTCTGAGATGGCTGACGATTCACAAGACACAACGCACTTTGGCTTTCAGACTGTTGCCAAAGCGCAAAAAGCTGACATGGTGGCCCACGTATTTCATTCCGTGGCGGCGAAGTACGATGTGATGAATGACCTGATGTCGTTCGGCATTCATCGCTTGTGGAAGCGCTTCACCATTGACTGCAGCGGCGTACGTCGTGGACAAACGGTGCTGGATTTAGCCGGTGGTACGGGCGATTTAACCGCGAAATTCTCCCGTCTGGTGGGCGAAACCGGTCGCGTTGTTCTCGCCGATATTAATGACTCCATGCTGAAAATGGGACGCGAAAAGCTGCGTAATATTGGCGTGGTGGGGAATGTGGAGTATGTGCAGGCAAACGCCGAAGCGCTGCCATTCCCGGACAATACCTTTGACTGCATCACGATCTCTTTCGGTCTGCGTAACGTGACCGATAAAGAAAAAGCGCTGCGCTCTATGTACCGCGTGCTGAAGCCGGGTGGACGTCTGCTGGTGCTCGAGTTCTCTAAACCGATCATTGAGCCGCTGAGCAAAGCCTACGACGCCTATTCCTTCCACGTGCTGCCGCGCATTGGTGAGCTGGTGGCTAACGACGCTGAAAGCTACCGCTATCTGGCGGAGTCTATCCGTATGCACCCGGATCAGGACACATTAAAAGCCATGATGCAGGACGCGGAATTTGAGAACGTTGAATATTTCAACCTGACGGCGGGTGTCGTCGCGCTGCATCGCGGTTACAAATTCTGAGTGGAGGTGTCCCGTGCCCTTTAAACCCTTAGTCTCCGCAGGCGTCGAGAATGTACTGAACGCTTTTCTGTATCGCGCTCCGGCGCTGAAAGCTGCACGTCAGCGGCTAAACGGGAAGGTATTACGCATTGTTTTAAAAGAGTTATCGACGCCGCTTGTGCTGGTATTCAGCGAACGTCAGCTTGACGTTCTGGGGGCGTGGGAAGGTGAGGCCGACTGCTCGGTCATCACGCACATGAGCGTGCTGCCAAAACTGCGCGATCGCCAGCAATTAACGGCGCTTATCCGCAGCGGTGAGCTGGAAGTGGAGGGCGACATTCAGGTCGTGCAGAACTTCGTTGCGCTCACCGATCTGGCGGAGTTCGATCCGGCGGAGCTGCTCGCGCCTTTTATCGGCGACATTGCCGCCGAAGGCATCGGGAAAGTTCTTCATGGCGGCGCCTCCTTTGCGCGTAAAAGCCTCCAGCGCCAGCAACGCTATGCGGCGGAAGTGCTGACTGAGGAGTGGCGAATGGCTCCCGGGCCACTGGAAGTTGCATGGTTTGCGGAAGAGACCGCTGCTGTTGAACGTGCGGTTGATGCGTTAACCAAACGGCTGGAAAAACTGGAGGGCAAATGACGCCTGGTGAAATTCGGCGCCTCTATTTTATTATTCGCACCTTTTTGAGCTACGGGCTCGACGAGCTTATCCCCAAAATGCGTATCACGCTGCCGCTTCGTATCTGGCGGCGGATGCTCTTCTGGATGCCCAATCGCCATAAAGGTCAACCGCTGGGTGAGCGTCTGCGCCTGGCGCTGCAGGAACTCGGTCCGGTTTGGATTAAATTCGGGCAGATGCTGTCGACCCGCCGCGATCTCTTCCCGCCTCTGATTGCCGATGAGCTTGCGATGCTGCAGGATCGCGTCGCACCGTTTGACGGCGCGCGCGCGAAAAAGCAAATTGAAGAGGCGATGGGAAATGTACCCGTCGAGACCTGGTTTGACGATTTCGACATTAACCCACTGGCATCGGCTTCTATTGCGCAGGTGCATACCGCGCGTCTGAAAGAAAACGGCAAAGAAGTCGTTATTAAGGTCATTCGTCCGGACATCCTGCCAGTCATCAAAGCGGACATGAAGCTGATTTATCGTCTGGCGCGCTGGGTGCCACGCCTGCTGCCGGACGGGCGCCGCCTTCGTCCACTGGAAGTGGTGCGGGAATATGAAAAAACGCTGATTGATGAGCTTAACCTGCTGCGCGAATCGGCAAACGCCATTCAGCTGCGTCGCAACTTTGAAAACAGCCCGATGCTCTATGTACCTGAAGTCTATTCTGACTACTGCAGCCAGAATATGATGGTGATGGAGCGTATCTACGGTATTCCGGTTTCGGATGTGGTGGCCCTGGAGAAACAGGGAACAAACATGAAGCTCCTGGCCGAACGTGGCGTACAGGTATTCTTTACCCAGGTATTCCGCGACAGCTTTTTCCATGCGGACATGCACCCGGGCAATATCTTCGTGAGCTACGAACACCCTGAGGATCCGAAGTATATCGGTATCGACTGCGGGATTGTGGGGTCGCTGAACAAAGAAGATAAACGGTATCTGGCTGAGAACTTCATCGCGTTCTTCAACCGCGACTACCGTAAGGTGGCCGAGCTGCACGTCGATTCCGGCTGGGTGCCGCCGGATACCAACGTCGAAGAGTTTGAGTTCGCGATCCGGACCGTTTGCGAACCGATTTTTGAGAAACCGCTGGCGGAAATCTCCTTCGGGCATGTGCTGTTGAACCTGTTTAACACGGCTCGCCGCTTTAATATGGAAGTTCAGCCACAGCTAGTTTTACTTCAGAAAACATTACTTTACGTTGAGGGTGTAGGCCGACAGCTCTATCCTCAGTTAGACTTGTGGAAGACCGCGAAACCTTTCCTTGAATCCTGGATTAAGGATCAGGTTGGCATTCCGGCGCTGGTGCGCTCGCTGAAGGAGAAAGGCCCGTTCTGGATAGAAAAAATGCCTGAAATTCCTGAACTGGTTTATGACAGTTTGCGTCAGAGCAAGAACCTTCAGCACAGCATGGATAAAATCGCCCGCGAACTTCAGTCCAGCCGCGTTCGGCAGGGGCAGTCACGCTATCTCTTTGGGATTGGCGCAACGCTGCTACTGAGCGGTACGCTGCTGCTGATCAACCGTCCGGACTGGCAGATGATGCCCGCCTGGCTGATGGCTGGCGGGGTGGTAGTCTGGCTAGCAGGCTGGCGAAAAACGCGCTGAGCGTGCGTCGCTATCGACGGGTCGCATACGTATAATGCGACCTGACTCATTAATCATCTATCCCTGAGGAACATGTATGGGTGGAATCAGTATCTGGCAATTAGTCATTATTGCCGTCATCGTCGTGCTGCTGTTTGGCACCAAAAAGCTCGGTTCTATTGGTTCCGATCTGGGCGCGTCTATCAAAGGCTTCAAGAAAGCGATGAGCGATGATGAGAGCAAGCAGGATAAAACCAGCCAGGACGCTGACTTTACTGCTAAATCCATCGCCGACAAGCAAGAAGAAGCCAAAAAGGAAGACGCTAAACGCCACGATAAAGAGCAGGTGTAAGTCGTGTTCGACATTGGTTTTAGTGAGCTCCTGCTGGTCTTTGTGATTGGCCTGATTGTGCTGGGGCCGCAGCGTCTGCCGGTGGCAGTGAAAACCGTTGCGGGCTGGGTTCGTGCGCTGAGATCGCTGGCATCGACCGTTCAGAATGAACTGGCGCAGGAGCTTAAGCTGCAGGAATTTCAGGAAAGCCTGAAAAAGGTCGAGAAGGCGAGCATGGATAACCTGACGCCGGAACTGAAAGCGTCAATGGATGAGCTGCGCGAAGCGGCGGAATCGATGAAGCGCTCCTATAGCGTTAACGATCCTGAAAAAGCGAGCGATGAAGCGAACACCATCCATAACCCGGTGGTTAAGGGCAGCGAGGAGCAGCGCGAGGGCGTAACGCCTGCCAGTGCTGAACATCAGGCTGCCGCACCAGAACAGACGCCGCACGAAACCGAATTGAAAAAACAGGCGCAGCCAGAAGAGCCAGTGGCAAAAGCGGCGGAAGTGAAGCCCGCTGCGTCCGTTTCCGAATCATCCCCCTCGTCGAGTGATAAAGCGTAAACATGGCAGTAGATGATACTCAACCGCTGATTACGCACCTCATTGAGCTGCGTAAGCGCCTGTTAAACTGCATTATTGCGGTTTTACTCATATTCCTGTGCCTGGTCTATTTTGCCAACGATATCTATCAGGTGGTCTCTGCGCCGCTGATCAAGCAGATGCCGCTGGGCGCAACGATGATTGCAACAGACGTTGCTTCTCCGTTCTTTACCCCCATCAAGCTGACCTTTTGGGTGTCGTTGATTGCCTCTGCACCGGTCATTCTTTACCAGGTGTGGGCGTTTGTGGCGCCAGCGCTGTATAAGCATGAACGTAAGCTGGTGATCCCGCTGCTGGTGTCCAGCTCGCTGCTGTTTTATATCGGCATGGCGTTTGCCTATTTCGTCGTCTTCCCGCTGGCCTTCGGCTTCCTGACGCATACCGCGCCGGAAGGGGTCCAGGTGTCGACGGATATCGCCAGCTACCTCAGCTTTGTGATGGCGCTGTTTATGGCGTTTGGCGTGGCATTCGAAGTGCCGGTGGCCATTGTGCTGCTCTGCTGGGTAGGAGTAACGACCCCGGATGACCTGCGTAAGAAGCGTCCATATATTCTGGTGGGCGCCTTCGTGGTCGGCATGCTGCTGACACCGCCGGATGTTTTCTCGCAGACGCTGCTGGCCATACCGATGTACTGCCTGTTTGAGGTCGGCGTCTTCTTCTCACGGTTCTACGTGGGTAAAGGGCGTCGAGCGGATGACGAAGACGATACGTCCGACAAGACCACTGAAGAGTAAAATCAGCCGCCCGTCAGGGCGGTTGTTATATAGGGATTTCCATGTTTGATATCGGATTCAACCTGACCAGCTCGCAGTTTGCGAAAGATCGTGATGAGGTGGTTGCGCGCGCGTTTGCCGCCGGGGTGAAAGGACTGCTGCTGACGGGCACCAACCTGCATGAGAGCGAGCAGGCGCAGCAGCTGGCTCAAGGCTACGATCGCTGTTGGTCTACCGCTGGTGTGCATCCTCACGACAGCAGCCAGTGGACCGCAGATAGCAGCGAAACCCTGTACAGTCTCGCGAAAATGCCAGAAGTGGTGGCGATCGGCGAATGCGGTCTCGATTTCAACCGTAATTTTTCCACGCCTGAAGAGCAGGAAAAGGCGTTTACTGCCCAGCTTGCGCTCGCAGCAGAGCTTGAAATGCCCGTGTTTATGCACTGCCGCGACGCGCATGAGCGTTTCCTGGCACTTCTGGATCCGTGGCTGGAGAAACTGCCCGGCGCGGTGCTGCACTGTTTTACCGGCTCACGGCAGGAAGCGCTGGATTGCCTGAAGCGAGGGCTTTATCTGGGTATTACCGGCTGGGTTTGCGATGAGCGCCGCGGGCTTGAACTTCGTGAGCTGTTGCCAGTAATCCCGGCTGACCGGCTGCTCCTCGAAACCGATGCGCCTTATCTGCTACCGCGCGATATGAAACCCAAACCTGCATCGCGGCGGAATGAGCCCGCGTATCTGGGGCACATTGTTGAGAGCGTCGCGAAGTGGCGCGGAGAGGATCCGCACTGGCTTTCGGCGCAGACGGATGACAACGTGCGTAATCTGTTCAGGATAAACGTTTAAAGCTTGCGGAAGTCGGTGTTTTTAACGCTCTGCAGCACCTGCTTGTTCAGCAGATTGAGCAATAGCATAGAGCGCGCTTCCCCGTCCGGCTCGGCAAAAATCGCCTGCAGGCCTTCGAAAGCGCCTTCGGTAATCACGACGCTATCGCCCGTGTAAGGGGTTTCGGGGTCGGTGATCCCTTCAGGCTGTTGATAAATCGACAGCTGATGAATGACCGTCGACGGAACCGTTGCCGGGTGGGCCCCAAAACGAACGAAGTGGCTGACGCCGCGCGTTGCGCTGATGGTGGTGGTATGGATGACTTCCGGGTCGAACTCCACAAACAAGTAGTTCGGGAACAACGGCTCACTGACGGTTGTGCGCTTCCCGCGCTGCATTTTTTCAAGCGTGATCACGGGTGTCAGGCAATTTACAGACTGACGTTCAAGATGTTCCTGCGCGCGCTGAAGTTGCCCGCGTTTGCAATACAGTAAATACCAGGCCTGCATAATCACTCTTTCCCTTAGTTCGGGGCGCAAGCATATCAAAACCCTGGCGGGATCGCTAAGTTGATTATAATGGGGGAAAATGGAGCAGAACGCATAAGTTCACGCTTATTTAACAAAATTACAGCATCAAGCAGGCTTACGCCGTATAATGAAGCGCTTACAGAGAGGCCATGATTAACTGCATGAAATACCACGATCTCCGCGACTTCCTGACGCTGCTGGAAAAGCAGGGTGAACTCAAACGTATTACACTTCCTGTCGATCCTTATCTGGAAATGACAGAAATTGCTGACCGCACCCTGCGTGCCGGTGGCCCCGCATTACTGTTTGAAAATCCGAAAGGTTACTCCATGCCGGTGCTGTGCAACCTGTTTGGTACACCGCGTCGTGTTGCACTGGGAATGGGGCAGGAAGACGTCTCTGCGCTGCGTGAAGTCGGTAAACTGCTGGCGTTTCTGAAAGAGCCGGAGCCTCCGAAGGGCTTCCGCGATCTGTTCGACAAGCTGCCGCAGTTTAAGCAGGTGCTGAACATGCCCACCAAGCGCCTGCGAGGCGCGCCGTGCCAGCAGAAAGTGCTGGAAGGCGATGCGGTTGATCTGACCAAAATCCCTATTATGCAGTGCTGGCCTGAAGATGCCGCTCCGCTGATAACCTGGGGGCTGACCGTTACGCGCGGCCCGCACAAAGAGCGGCAAAACCTCGGTATTTACCGCCAGCAGTTGATTGGCAAGAATAAACTCATCATGCGCTGGCTGTCGCATCGCGGCGGCGCGCTGGATTTCCAGGAGTGGTGCGCTGCGCATCCGGGGGAGCGTTTCCCGGTGTCTGTCGCCTTAGGCGCCGATCCGGCCACCATTCTGGGAGCCGTCACGCCCGTGCCGGATACGCTCTCTGAATATGCGTTTGCAGGCCTGCTGCGCGGAACGAAAACCGAAGTCGTGAAGTGTATCTCTAACGATCTCGAAGTTCCGGCTAGTGCGGAAATTGTGCTGGAGGGTTACCTCGAGCAGGGTGAAATGGCGCCAGAAGGCCCCTACGGCGACCACACCGGCTATTACAACGAAGTGGATAACTTCCCGGTGTTCACCGTGACGCACATTACGCAGCGTGAAGATGCGATTTATCACTCCACATATACCGGACGTCCACCGGATGAACCGGCGGTGCTGGGCGTGGCGCTGAATGAAGTGTTTGTGCCGATCCTGCAAAAGCAGTTCCCGGAAATTGTTGATTTTTATCTGCCGCCTGAAGGATGCTCGTATCGCATGGCGGTGGTCACGATGAAGAAGCAGTATCCTGGTCACGCTAAACGCGTGATGATGGGCGTATGGTCTTTCCTGCGCCAGTTTATGTATACCAAATTTGTTATTGTCTGCGATGATGACGTTAACGCCCGCGACTGGAATGACGTAATCTGGGCCATTACCACGCGAATGGACCCGGCGCGCGATACGGTGTTAGTCGAAAACACGCCGATAGATTACCTGGATTTTGCCTCGCCGGTTTCCGGTCTTGGCTCAAAGATGGGACTGGATGCCACAAATAAATGGCCTGGCGAAACCGACCGTGAATGGGGTCGCCCGATCAAAAAAGATCCTGCCGTGACCGCGCGAATTGACGCGATCTGGGGCGAGCTGGCCATAATGAATAACGGTAAACCCTGAGCTAACCGTTAAGCCCTATAGACTTCCCGACAGAGAGAGCGAATGACAACCTTAAGCTGTAAAGTGACCTCGGTAGATGCCATCACCGACACCGTATATCGCGTCCGTTTAGTGCCTGAAGCGCCATTCTCTTTCCGCGCGGGTCAGTACCTGATGGTCGTGATGGATGAGCGTGATAAGCGTCCTTTCTCTATGGCCTCAACGCCAGCGGAGCAGGAATTTATTGAGCTTCATATTGGTGCGTCAGAGCTTAACCTGTATGCGATGGCGGTGATGGATCGGATCCTGAAGGAACGTGAAATCGTGGTGGATATTCCACACGGCGATGCGTGGCTGCGCGATGACGAAGACCGTCCGCTGATCCTGATCGCTGGCGGTACGGGCTTCTCTTACGTGCGCTCCATTCTGCTGACCGCCCTGGCGCGTAACCCTGACCGCGACATCACCATTTACTGGGGTGGCCGCGAAGAGAAACATCTGTACGACCTGTCTGAGCTAGAAGCGCTGAGCGTAACCCATCCTAACCTGCGCATTGAGCCGGTGGTTGAGCAGCCGGAAGAGGGCTGGCGTGGTCGTAGCGGGACGGTGCTGACGGCGGTGCTGCAGGATCACGGCACGCTGGCAGGGCACGATATCTATATCGCTGGCCGTTTCGAGATGGCGAAAATTGCCCGCGACCTGTTCTGCAACGAACGTGACGCGCGTGAAGACCGCCTGTTTGGCGATGCGTTTGCCTTCATTTAAATAAAAAACCCGCCCCTGACAGGCGGGAAGAACGGCAACTAAACTGTCTCTCTTCGCCAATGACGCCATAACTGCGTTGGCTGCGCTCGTTCACCCGAATCACTTACTTGAGTAAGCTCATCGGGATTCGCTCGCTTGCCGCCTTGTTCTGACGTCATTGGCTTTGAGATACTTTTCCTGATTTACACTCTCTCAAACACCGTCGCGATACCCTGACCCAGCCCGATACACATCGTTGCCAGGCCAAACTGGGCATCTTTGCGTTCCATCAGGTTGATAAGCGTTGTGCTGATACGCGCTCCGGAGCAGCCCAGCGGGTGACCGAGGGCGATCGCGCCGCCGTTGAGGTTTATCTTCTCGTCGATCTGCTCCATCAGCCCCAGATCTTTAATGCACGGCAGGATCTGCGCGGCGAACGCTTCGTTCATTTCAAACAGGTCGATGTCGCTGGCGGTTAATCCCGCTTTTTTCAGCGCCAGCTTCGAGGCCGGAACCGGGCCGTAACCCATGATTGAAGGATCGCAGCCCACGACCGCCATCGAACGTACCCGAGCGCGAGGCGTTAAGCCCAGCTCGCGGGCGCGGCTTTCGCTCATCACCAGCATCGCGGCGGCGCCGTCGGACAACGCCGACGAGGTCCCTGCCGTGACCGTACCGGTGACGGGGTCAAACGCCGGGCGCAGGGTAGAAAGCGCTTCGACGGTGGTTTCCGGGCGGATGACTTCGTCGTAGCTGAACTGCTTCAGTACGCCGTCAGCGTCGTGGCCGCCGGTCGGGATGATCTCATTCTTAAAGGCGCCAGACTGCGTGGCGGCCCATGCGCGAGCGTGAGAGCGCGCGGCAAAGGCATCCTGCATTTCACGGCTGATGCCGTGCAGACGAGAGAGCATCTCGGCGGTCAGGCCCATCATCCCCGCGGCTTTCGCCACGTTACGGCTCATGCCAGGATGAAAATCGACCCCGTGGCTCATCGGCACGTGGCCCATGTGCTCGACCCCGCCCACCAGGCAGGCCTGCGCATCACCGGTCATGATCATGCGCGCCGCGTCGTGCAGCGCCTGCATTGATGAACCGCACAGGCGGTTAACGGTGACGGCCGGAACCGAATGCGGGATCTCCGCCAGCAGCGACGCGTTGCGGGCGATGTTGAAGCCCTGCTCCAGGGTCTGCTGCACGCAGCCCCAGTAGATATCGTCGAGCGCAGCCGGATCCAGCGCCGGGTTACGCGCCAGCAGGCTACGCATCAGATGCGCGGAGAGGTCTTCCGCACGCACGTTACGGAACGCGCCGCCTTTTGAACGGCCCATCGGGGTGCGAATCGCATCAACAATGACAACCTTTTCCATTGTGACTCCTTAAGCCGTTTTCAGCTCGCCAACCGGACGGGCTGGCTCAACTGCTGGATAGTAGGGTTCGTTATGGCGCGCTTTGTTACGCAGCCCTTCCGGCACCTCATAAAGCGGGCCGAGGTGCTGATACTGCTGGGCCATATCGAGATAGCGGGCGCTGCCGAGCGTGTCCAGCCAGCGGAACGCGCCGCCGTGGAACGGAGGGAAGCCCAGGCCGTATACCAGCGCCATATCGGCTTCTGCCGGGCTGGCGATAATACCTTCTTCGAGGCAACGCACCACTTCGTTGATCATCGGAATCATCATGCGGGCGACGATCTCATCGTCGGTGAAGTCGCGTTTCGGCTGACTAACGTCGGCCAGCAGGCTATCCACCACGGCATCTTCTTCTTTCTTCGGTTTGCCTTTGCTGTCTTCTTTATAGCGCCAGAAGCCCAGGCCGTTTTTCTGGCCGAAGCGGTTAGCGTCGAACAGAGCGTCAATGGCGTCGCGATAATCTTTCTGCATGCGCTGCGGGAAGCCTGCCGCCATCACCGCCTGAGCGTGGTGGGCGGTATCAATGCCGACCACGTCCAGCAGATACGCCGGGCCCATCGGCCAGCCGAACTGTTTCTCCATCACTTTGTCGATTTTGCGGAAGTCCGCACCGTCGCGCAGCAGCTGGCTGAAGCCGGCGAAGTAAGGGAACAGCACGCGGTTGACGAAGAAGCCCGGGCAGTCGTTAACAACGATCGGCGTTTTGCCCATCTTGCTTGCCCATGCCACCACTTTAGCGATGGTTTCGTCAGAGGTTTTTTCCCCACGGATCACTTCGACCAGCGGCATTCGGTGTACCGGATTGAAGAAGTGCATCCCGCAGAAGTTTTCCGGACGCTTTAGCACGCTCGCCAGTTCGCTGATTGGAATGGTGGAGGTGTTTGAAGCCAGCACGGTCTCAGGACGAACTTTGTCTTCCGTTTCTGCCAGCACCGCTTTTTTGACTTTCGGGTTCTCAACAACCGCTTCAACGACGACGTCCACGCGGTCGAAACCGCTGTATTCCAGCACGGGCTGAATGGTGGAGATCACACCTGCAAGCTTCAGCCCGTCAATTTTTCCGCGCTCCAGCTGTTTATTCAGGAGCTTGGCCGCTTCGGTCATGCCCAGCGTCAGGGATTTCTCGCTGATGTCTTTCATCACCACCGGCACGCCTTTCCAGGCCGACTGGTAAGCGATGCCGCCACCCATAATGCCCGCGCCGAGTACCGCCGCATGTTTCGGCGTCTCAACGTTTTTGGTCAGCTGCCTGGCTTTACCCTTCACGAACTGATCGTTGAGGAAGATACCGACCAGCGCGCGAGCTTCATTGGTGTGCGCCAGAGGGACAAAGCTCTGATTTTCGAGCTTCAGCGCTTCATCGCGTCCGAGACGAGCAGCTGCTTCAATGGTTTTCACCGCCGTGATTGGTGCCGGGTAGTGTTTACCCGCCGTCTGCATCACCATGCCTTTGGCGATGGTGAAGCTCATGGTGGCTTCAATCTTGCTGAGTTTTAACGGTTCCAGCTTCGGCTGGCGTTTGGCTTTCCAGTCGAGATCGCCGTTAATGGCCTGACGCAGAATGGCGAGTGCACCTTCAACCAGTTTCTCTGGCTTCACGACGCCGTCGACCAGGCCGATTTTCTGAGCCTGTTCTGCGCCGACATCTTTACCTGCGGCAATGATCTCAAGGGCGCTGTCGGCACCCAGCATGCGCGGCATACGCACGGAGCCGCCAAAGCCCGGCATGATGCCCAGCTTGGTTTCCGGCAGGCCGATGCGCAGGTCCGGCGTCGCCAGACGGTAGTCGGTCGCGAGTACGCATTCGCAGCCGCCGCCCAGCGCGTAGCCGTTAACGGCGGAAATGGTCGGGACAGGCAGATCTTCCAGACGATTAAAGACGCTGTTGGCAAAGTGCAGCCACTGGCTCAGCTGTTCTTCCGGGACCAGGAACAGCGAAAGAAACTCGGTGATATCGGCACCGACAATAAAGGCCGCTTTGTTCGAACGCAGCAGCAGCCCTTTTAATTCAGGTTGTTTTTCAAGAACATCCAGCGCCTGGCCAAGACTGGCCACCGTCGCGGTATCAAGCTTGTTCACTGAGCCGGGGGCATCGAACACCAGTTCGGCAATGCCATCTTCCAGCCAGTTGAGGTACAGGGTGTCGCCTTTGTAGAGCATGTCAGTCTCCTGAATCCAGCAATTGGATCTGGTCATACCAGATGAATCGGAGTGTGGGATTTATGTTAATAAAATGCAAATTACTCATTAAGAAAATGCTGCATTGATCACGGTCGGTGGAAATCACGCAGCCGGAGTGAGGTGTGCTAAGATGCGATGACTTGAGGTCAAAAAAACGAAAGGAAGAATGATGGACTCACTGGCTTCGCTTTATAAAAATCATATCGTTACCCTACAGGAACGTACCCGCGATGTACTGGCCCGCTTCAAGCTGGATGCGCTGCTGATCCACTCCGGCGAGCTGATGAATACCTTTCTGGATGACCACGCTTATCCGTTTAAGGTGAACCCGCAGTTCAAAGCCTGGGTGCCGGTGACTCAGGTTCCAAATTGCTGGCTGCTGGTAGACGGCGTGAACAAGCCGAAACTGTGGTTCTACCTGCCGGTCGATTACTGGCACAACGTAGAACCGCTGCCGACCTCTTTCTGGACGGAAGAGATTGATGTGATTGCACTGCCGAAAGCGGACGGTATTGGTAGCCAGCTGCCTGCCGCGCGAGGCAACATCGGCTACATTGGCCCTGTTCCGGAGCGCGCGCTGGGTCTGGATATTCCGGCAGACAAACTCAATCCGAAAGGCGTGCTGGATTACCTGCACTATTACCGCGCCTATAAAACCGACTACGAACTTTACTGCATGCGTGAAGCGCAAAAAACGGCGGTGAATGGCCACCGTGCCGCGCACGAAGCGTTCCAGTCGGGGATGAGCGAGTTCGACATCAATCAGGCCTATCTGACCGCGACGGGCCACCGTGATACCGACGTACCGTACAGCAATATCGTCGCGCTGAACGAGCACGCGTCTGTGCTTCATTACACCAAACTGGATCACCATGTTCCGTCGGAGATGCGCAGCTTCCTGCTTGACGCAGGCGCCGAGTACAACGGTTACGCGGCCGACCTGACCCGTACCTGGGCGGCGAATGCGGATACCGATTTCGCGCAGCTGATTAAAGACGTAAACGATGAACAGCTGGCGCTGATTGCCACCATGAAGGCGGGAACTAGCTATGTGGATTACCACATCCAGTTCCATCAGCGCATCGCAAAACTGCTGCGTAAACATCATATTGTGAAAGACATGAGCGAAGAAGCGATGGTCGAGAACGATCTGACCGGGCCATTCATGCCGCACGGTATCGGCCATCCGCTGGGCCTGCAGGTTCACGACGTTGCGGGCTTTATGCAGGATGACACCGGCACGCACCTGGCGGCACCGTCTAAATATCCTTACCTGCGCTGCACCCGTATTCTGGAGCCGCGTATGGTGCTGACGATTGAACCGGGGATCTACTTTATCGAATCCCTGCTGGCGCCGTGGCGTGAAGGCCAGTTCAGCAAACACTTCAACTGGGAAAAAATTGACGCGCTGAAGCCGTTTGGCGGTATTCGCATCGAAGATAATGTGGTGGTTCACGAAAACGGTATTGAGAATATGACGCGAGACCTGAAGCTGGCCTGATGGAAAGCTGGCTGATACCGGCTGAACCGGTCACCTTTGTTGAGGAAATCAAGAAAAGCCGCTTTATTACGCTGCTGGCGCATACAGACGGCGTAGAGGCGGCAAAGGCGTTTGTCGAATCCGTTCGGGCTGAACATCCTGACGCGCGTCACCACTGTGTGGCGTGGGTGGCAGGGCCGCCGGATGATTCACAACAGCTGGGGTTTTCCGACGACGGTGAACCGGCGGGCACGGCCGGTAAACCCATGCTTTCGCAGCTGATGGGCAGCGGCGTGGGTGAAATTACCGCCGTGGTGGTGCGCTACTACGGCGGTATCCTGTTAGGCACGGGTGGGCTGGTAAAAGCCTATGGCGGCGGAGTTCAGCAGGCACTGAATATGCTCACAACTATCCGCAAAACGCCGCTCACCGAATATACTTTGTTGTGCGATTACGCTCAGCTATCGGGCATTGAAACGCTGCTCAAACAGTTTAACGGCGTCATCGCGCACAGTGAATATCAGGCAATGGTGAAATTACGCGTGGCGCTTCCTCAGGCGGAGCTGGCTGCTTTTTCAGCAAAACTGGCTGATTTTAGTCGTGGTTCGTTGCAATTGCTGCCGATTGAAGAATAATCCCCACCTCACTTTTTTGAATACCAAAGGAAGCGGCAGAGATGCATTTTCGTGCCATAACCCGAATCGTTGGACTGCTGGTCATACTCTTTTCCGGGACGATGATTCTCCCAGGACTGGTGGCGCTTATCTACCGGGACGGCGCGGGGCGGGCATTTACCCAGACCTTCTTTGTCGCGCTGGCGATCGGCTCGCTGCTGTGGTGGCCAAACCGTCGTCAGAAAGGTGAACTGAAATCTCGCGAAGGATTTCTGATTGTGGTCCTGTTCTGGACGGTGCTGGGGAGCGTCGGTTCGCTGCCCTTTATCTTCTCTGAACAGCCTAACCTGAGCATTACGGATGCCTTTTTTGAATCGTTCTCCGGTTTAACAACCACCGGGGCGACGACGCTGGTGGGGCTGGATTCACTCCCGCACGCCATTCTCTTTTATCGTCAGATGCTGCAGTGGTTCGGGGGGATGGGGATCATCGTCCTGGCAGTGGCTATTCTCCCTATTCTGGGCGTTGGCGGCATGCAGCTCTATCGCGCTGAAATGCCCGGGCCGCTGAAAGATAACAAAATGCGCCCGCGTATTGCCGAGACGGCGAAAACCCTCTGGCTTATCTATGTATTACTGACGGTGGCCTGTGCGCTGGCGCTATGGTTTGCCGGGATGCCCGCTTTCGACGCCATCGGACACAGCTTTGCGACGATCGCTATCGGCGGGTTCTCCACCCACGATGCCAGCGTCGGCTACTTCGACAGTCCAACGATTAACACCATTATTGCCATTTTCCTGCTGATTTCAGGCTGTAACTACGGTCTGCACTTCTCTTTACTGAGCGGGCGCAGCCTGAAGGTGTACTGGCGTGACCCGGAGTTCCGTATGTTTATTGGCGTCCAGCTTACGCTGGTAATCATCTGTACCCTGGTGCTGTGGTTCCATGATGTCTACAACTCCGCGCTGACCACGCTAAATCAGGCGTTCTTCCAGGTGGTATCGATGGCGACGACCGCCGGGTTTACCACGGACAGTATCGCGCGCTGGCCGCTGTTCCTGCCGGTGCTGCTGTTATGCTCGGCATTTATCGGGGGCTGTGCGGGTTCTACGGGCGGCGGCCTGAAGGTAATTCGTATTCTGCTGCTGTTTAAGCAGGGCAACCGTGAGCTGAAGCGCCTGGTCCACCCGAACGCGGTTTACAGCATTAAGCTGGGGAACCGCGCGCTGCCGGAACGTATCCTCGAAGCGGTGTGGGGGTTCTTCTCGGCGTATGCGCTGGTCTTTATCGTCAGTATGCTGGCTATTATTGCGACGGGGGTGGATGATTTCTCCGCCTTTGCGTCCGTCGTAGCAACATTGAATAACCTCGGGCCCGGTCTGGGCGTTGTGGCGGATAACTTTGCCAGCATGAACCCGGTCGCGAAATGGATCCTCATCGCCAATATGCTGTTTGGTCGTCTTGAGGTCTTTACGCTGCTGGTGCTGTTCACCCCTACATTCTGGCGCGAGTAAGGAGCCGTTGATGAAAGCATTGATTCTTTTCTCTACGCGAGACGGACAAACGCGTGAGATTGCCGCTTATCTGGCTTCGGAATTAAAAGAGCTGGGTATTTACTCTGATGTGGTGAACCTGAACCGTGCGGAGCAGATAGCCTGGCAGGATTACGATCGCGTGGTAATTGGCGCGTCAATTCGTTACGGGCATTTCCATCCGGCGCTGGATCGCTTTGTGAAGAAGCACACGGCGGTGCTCAACAAATTGCCCGGTGCCTTTTACTCGGTCAATCTTGTCGCACGTAAAGCCGAGAAGCGTACGCCGCAGACCAACAGCTACACGCGCAAGTTTTTACTCAGCTCGCCGTGGCAGCCTGACCTGTGCGCCGTCTTTGCCGGCGCGCTGCGCTACCCTCGCTACCGCTGGTATGACCGCTTTATGATCCGCCTGATTATGAAGATGACGGGGGGGGAAACCGATACGCGTAAAGAAGTGGTTTATACCGACTGGTCGCAGGTGGCCAGTTTTGCGCGAGAAATCGCACATTTAACGGGCGATTCGCGACATAAATAAGCGTTAAGTTTGAAAAGTGAGCGAACGAAAAGTTTTTTGTATTTTGTGCTTGTCACGTCGGAATAACTCCCTATAATGCGCCTCCACTGACACGGAAC
>NZ_JUMS01000146.1:0-115719 GCF_001059415.1 Enterobacter sp. 940_PEND | reverse complement strand
TGACTTTTAATCAATTGGTCGCAGGTTCGAATCCTGCACGACCCACCAATGTAGAAAGGCGCCCTAAAGGCGCCTTTTTGCTATCTGCAGTTTGTCTACTTCCGCCTTCCAGTACACTTTCATCGCTTCATCAATACTTATTGTGTATCGATGTAACTCCCTGCCAGATATGGCAGTTTTGCTCAAGCTAATCCCGTTAGTGCCGATACCTCTGTTTTATAACGCGAGGAAAAAGTATGACGACCATTCAGGCTTCAACCCAACAGATTCAAACCAGCGGCGCGAGTGGAACTTCCAGCAGTAACGATATCGCTACGCAAATCACCCGCATTCTCGACAAGATCAAAAAGCTGACTCAGCAGTTAAAAGAGCTGGCGAACAGCACCGGCAGCGCTGATGAGAAGAAGAAGCAGCAGGAACTTATTCAGACCCAGATCAAAGTGCTTCAGGCGCAGCTCGCCTCACTGCAGCGCCAGCAGGCAGAAGAGGCCCAAAAGAAGCAGGATCAAAAGCTGGGCAAAGTGGAAGGTGTGAATAACCCTTCAGACAATAATCAGATTGATATCTACATCTAATCTTCTGATGCGTTAAACAGTGGGTCGCGTATGCGGGCTTCGGTTAATCGTTGTGCCTGGATACGCACCACTTCCCAGATAGCCTGCGCCGCCCCCGAGAGTGAGCGATTTTTTCTCCGCACCAGCATCAGCTTTCGCTCAACAACGGGCGCTAATCGCCTGACGGCCAGCCGGCTTCCCTGCGGCAGGGGAAGCGCCAGGGCGGGCAACACGCTGATGCCAATGCCGGCTTCCACCATGGGAAACAGCGTCGCCGGGTGACCAATCTCCTGCACGATCGTTGCTTTTACGCCCTGATTCACCAGCGCGGAATCAATCAGCGGACGACTGCCCGAGGCATAATCCTGTAAAACCAGGTTCGCGCCCGTCAGACACTGCCAGCTGACTTCCGGCAACGTGGCCAGCGGGTCGTCGTCACGGCAGAGCAGCAAGAATGGCTCGGAAAGTACGCTTTCACACGCCAGATCGCTCGCCTGGCCGGGATCGATCACAATACCAAAATCCACATCGCCCTGGCGGATGCTCTCCAGCACCCACTGCTGCGGCCTGTCATGCAGGACAAAATCAATATCCGGATAGCGGTGGCTTCCCTCGGCAATACACTGCGGGATAAGGTGCGCAGAGATTGTCTGGCTGGCCGCGACGCGCACGGTCCCCGAAAGCTGCTGCCCCAGCCTCCCCACGTCTCTGAGCGTGCTGTTCAGCTCATCCAGCAGCCGTTCAAGGCGCAGGGCCAGCTGCTGCCCCGCTTCGGTCAGCACTACTTCGCGCGTGGTGCGATCAAGCAACTTCACCCCGGTCTGATTCTCCAGCTCTTTCACGCTGTGGCTGACCGCCGACTGGCTCAGGCCAATCTTCTCGCCTGCCCGGCTAAAGCTGCGGGCGTGAGCGACGGTGACGAAAATACGAAGCTGACGTAAGGAATAATTCATCTGTTTCATTCATGAATGGATGCAATAAATCAATTTTATTTCTCAAATAGAAAAAAGCACAATAGCGACATCTGATTTCAGGAGTCATTATGAAACTATTTCGTATTCTTGATCCGTTCACGCTTACCCTGGTGGTTACCGTTTTACTGGCCTCGTTTTTCCCCGCCCGCGGGGGCTTCGTCCCGTTTTTTGAAGGGCTGACGACGGCCGCCATCGCGCTGCTGTTCTTTATGCACGGTGCAAAACTCTCCCGCGAAGCCATTATTGCCGGCGGTAGCCACTGGCGGCTGCATCTCTGGGTGATGTGTAGCACGTTCATTCTGTTCCCAATCCTCGGAGTGCTGTTTGCCTGGTGGGCGCCGGTTAACGTCGACCCGGCGCTCTACACCGGTTTCCTGTATCTCTGTATTCTGCCGGCTACCGTGCAGTCCGCCATTGCCTTTACCTCTCTCGCCGGAGGGAACGTTGCGGCCGCGGTCTGCTCGGCATCGGCATCCAGCCTGCTTGGGATTTTCGTTTCCCCGCTGCTGGTGGGCCTGCTGATGAACATGCACGGCGCGGAAGGCAATCTCGAGCAGGTTGGAAAAATTTGCCTGCAGCTGCTGCTGCCGTTTGTCCTGGGACATTTATCCCGTCCATGGACCGGGGCGTTCGTGGCAAAGCACAAGAAATGGATCTCAAAAACCGACCAGTCGTCGATTCTGCTGGTGGTCTATTCCGCCTTCAGTGAAGCGGTCGTTAACGGGATCTGGCATAAGGTAGGCGCAGGCTCGCTGCTGTTTATCGTGGTGGTCAGCCTCGTCCTGCTGGCGATTGTGATTGCGGTAAACGTCTTTGTGGCACGCAGGTGCGGCTTCAGCAAAGCGGATGAAATCACCATTGTCTTCTGCGGTTCGAAGAAAAGCCTGGCTAACGGTATCCCGATGGCCAATATTCTGTTCCCGACCTCGGTGATTGGGATGATGGTGCTGCCGTTGATGATTTTCCACCAGATCCAGCTGATGGTCTGCGCGGTGCTGGCGCGTCGCTACAAGCGCCAGACTGAAAAGCTGGCGCAGAAAGAGACCCGCGCCGCGAAGGCTTAAGGACGTTTCAGGGGCTGAACCAGCTGGGTCAGCCCCTCGGTTTTGATCAGTAACGTGATAGCCATCAGCTCGCCCAGTCGCCCTGCCGGGAATTCATCCTTGCGGGCAAACCACAGCAGATACTCCTCCGGCAAATCAATCAGCCTGCGGCCCTTGTATTTACCGAACGGCATCTCCGTATTGGCAATCTCAACGAGCTGTTCTTTCTCCACGTTACTCTCCTAACAGACGCATCATTTCCGCTTCGTCGATAACTTCAATGCCGAGCTCCTGGGCTTTCGCCAGCTTCGAGCCCGCCGCTTCCCCGGCGATCACCAGGTCGGTTTTCTTCGACACGCTGCCCGCCACTTTGGCCCCCAGCGCCACCAGGCGCGCTTTCGCATCGTCGCGTGAAAGCTGGCTCAGGCTGCCAGTCAGGACTACCGTTTTACCGGCGAACGGGCTGTCGATCTCTTCGGCGTTAACCACTACCGGCGCGGGCCACTTAATGCCCTCTTCCAGCAGCTTGCCGATAACTTCACGGTTGCTCTCTTCGGCGAAGAAGTTAAAGACGTGCGTGGCGACCACAATGCCAACGTCAGGGACTTTCTGCAGCTCGTCGATGCGAGCCTTTTCCAGCGCCTCCAGCGTACCAAAGTACGCCGCCAGACCCGCCGCCGTCGCCTCACCCACTTCACGAATGCCCAGCGCATACAGGAAGCGGGCAAAGGTCGTCTCTTTTGCGGCTTCCAGCGCGTTAACCACATTCTGGGCAGACTTTGGTCCCATGCGGTCGAGACCGGTCAGTTTACCTGCCGTCAACCTGAAGAGGTCCGCTGGCGTGTGGACATACTCTTTCTCGACCAGCTGATCGATAATCTTGTCGCCCATGCCGTCGACGTCCATCGCCCGACGGGAGACGAAGTGCTTCAGCGACTCTTTACGCTGCGCACCACAGATTAAGCCTCCCGTACAGCGCGCCACCGCTTCGCCTTCCACACGCTCAACGTCGGAGCCGCACACCGGGCAGTGGGTCGGGAAGACGATCTCGCGCGTATCGGCAGGACGTTCTGACTCCACAACGTTAACCACCTGCGGGATAACGTCGCCCGCGCGGCGAATCACCACTTTGTCACCAATGCGCAGGCCGAGGCGTTCGATTTCATCGGCGTTATGCAACGTGGCATTACTCACCAGCACGCCCGCCACCTGCACGGGCTCCAGACGGGCGACCGGGGTAATCGCCCCCGTACGGCCAACCTGGAACTCCACGTCGCGAACGAAGGTCATCTGCTCCTGAGCAGGGAATTTAAACGCCACCGCCCAGCGCGGAGCGCGCGCCACAAAGCCCAGCTGCTCCTGCAGCGCCAGTGAATTCACCTTGATGACGACGCCATCAATATCAAAACCGAGCGTCGGGCGGTCCTCTTCCACCTTGTGGTAGAACGCCAGCACCGCTTCCGGCGAGTCGCAAAGCTGAACGCGGTTGCTCACCGGCAGACCCCACGCTTTAAACTGCAGCAGACGTCCGAGGTGCGTATCCGGCAGCTCGCCGCCCTCCAGAATACCGACGCCGTAGCAGAAGAAAGTAAGCGGTCGCTTCGCGGTGATACGTGGATCAAGCTGGCGCAGAGAGCCTGCCGCCGCATTACGCGGGTTAGCAAACACCTTTCCGCCGGTGCGACGCGCCTCTTCGTTAATTTTCTCGAAGCCCGCCTGGGGCAGGAACACCTCGCCGCGCACTTCCAGACGTGCGGGAATGTTGTCACCCTGCAGCTTCAGCGGGATCGCGCGGATGGTACGCACGTTGGTGGTGATGTCTTCGCCCGTTGTACCGTCGCCACGCGTTGCGGCACGCACCAGCACGCCGTTTTCGTAGAGAAGACTGACCGCCAGGCCATCCAGCTTGAGCTCGCAGCACCAGGTGAGGGAGTCGCTGCTTTTAAGGCGATCCTGCACGCGTTTGTTAAACGCGAGGAAGCTCTCTTCATCGAAGACGTTATCCAGCGACAGCATCGGCACCTCATGGCGCACCTGGCTGAAAGCGCCCAGCGGCTCAGCGCCGACGCGCTGGGTGGGGGAATCCGGCGTGATGAGCTCTGGATGCTGCGCCTCTAACTCGCGCAGCTCGCGCATCAGGCGGTCATATTCCGCATCCGGGACTTCCGGCGCGTCCATAACATGATAGAGGTATTCATGATGGCGAAGCGTGGTTCGCAGTTCAGTGAGTTGTTGTTCGATTGAGTCCATATCGCACCATCAATGAGAAAAAACCCCCGACAGGCGGGGGTTGAGGAGGAGTTGAAGTAAACGCGACGATTACGCGTTAGCTTCCTTAACTTCGCGGATGCGGTCCTGATACTCGCGCAGCTTCTGCGGGGTCATCATTCGACGCTGATCGTCAAGCACCACGCCACCGACTTCGTCAGCGATGTGCTGAGCGGACTGCAGCATCAGCTTAAAGTTTTGCAGTTCGTCGCCGTAAGAAGGCACCTGCATAAAGATAGTGACGCCCGGGGTCACGAAATCACCGGTCATTTCCGGATCAAAGGTACCAGGGTTAACCATGTTGGCCAGGCTGAACAGCGCCGGGCCGCTACCGTCAGGGCTCAGGTGGCGATGGAAAATGTTCATATCGCCAAACTTGAATCCTGCCTGTTGAATACTGTTGAGCAGCACGTCACCGTTGAGATGGCTGCCGTGATGCGCGGCCACGTTCATGATGATCACCGCTTCTTTACGCTGTGGTTTTTCAACAACCGGCTCTGGCTCTACAACGGGCTCAGGCTCAACGTGCGGGGCCGGAGCAGGCTGAGGCGCAGGCTGTACGTGAACAGGCTGCTGCGGTTGTTGTACCGGCTGAGCAGGCTGTTGCTGCACGGGCTGCTGCACCGGCTGCTGTTGAACCGGCTGTGGCGCAGCAGGCTGCTGATAAACAGGCTGTTGCGGCGGCTGGCGCACCGGTTCTTCCACAGGCTGCGGCGCTGGCTGGCGCGGCTGTGCAGAAGCATACGGCGGTTGATACTGGTGCTGCGAAGGACGAGGCGCTTCATGCTCCCCATGGCCTGCGCCGGGCGCAGTATTGACCCGATGAACACGAACTTCACCCACGCCGTCGTCATCGCTGCCGTCGATGTCATCTTCACTGTCATCGTCGTCACGACTGGACTTCATGCGCTTCAGTGGGCGATCGCGGAACATCGAGGAACGCTCTTTACGGCTGGTCCAGAAACCATGTACCAGTAAAGCGATTATGGCGATCGCGCCAACAATGATTAATATCAGACGCAAATCCTGCATCATTATATTCTCTGTTGTTCTAACACCTTGCCACCACGGCAAACATTTACTCACTAAGAGTATTTGCCGTTTACGTCAAGTGCAAGTGTGTGCAGAGCATTCACAGCATAAAGATGAAGGAAATCGTGCTTTTTGCTGGTTTTTCGAACATTTCCGAACTGGTCATTGCTCCGTAAGTGGATAATATAGGCGGGCAATTCCACTGGTTGTGTAAAAAGGAGTACAGCCTGGCTATGGTTTCAACATCTTCTTCTCCCCCGCGCAGCGGCGTCTGGTATTTTTCTCAGGGCTGGAAACTGGTCTCCCTGCCGGGGATTCGACGCTTCGTGATTCTGCCGCTGTTGATCAACATTATTCTGATGGGCGGCGCGTTCTGGTGGCTGTTCACAAAGCTGGAGAGCTGGATCCCGTCGCTGATGAGTTACGTTCCGGACTGGCTGCAGTGGCTTAACTACCTGCTCTGGCCGGTGGCGGTAATCTCCGTGCTGCTGGTGTTTGGGTACTTCTTTTCGACGATTGCCAACTGGATAGCCGCACCGTTTAACGGTCTGCTGGCGGAACAGCTTGAAGCGCGGCTTACCGGCGCGACGCCGCCGGACACGGGCGTGCTGGGGATCATGAAAGACCTGCCACGCATCATGAAGCGCGAGTGGCAGAAGTTTGCCTGGTACCTGCCCCGCGCGATTGTGCTGCTTATCCTCTACTTTGTGCCAGGCATTGGCCAGACGGTGGCGCCGGTGCTGTGGTTTCTGTTCAGCGCCTGGATGCTGGCCATCCAGTACTGCGACTATCCGTTCGATAACCATAAGGTGCCGTTTAAAGAGATGCGCACTGCCCTGCGCAGTCAGAAGGTCGCCAATATGCAGTTTGGCGCGCTGACCAGCCTGTTCACCATGATTCCCTTCCTGAATCTGTTCATCATGCCCGTCGCCGTCTGCGGCGCGACGGCGATGTGGGTCGACTGCTACCGTGCTAAGCACGCGTTATGGAAATAATGCAAAAATGTGTAAAGCAGGGGTGGCTTATGCCGCCCCTTATTCCATACTGATCCCCATTATTTCCTTGCAGTATATAGATATGCGAATTCCTTACTTCCCCCTACCTGCTCAACAGGTATGCTGGGTCGGTATCCCAATTTCATACAGTTAAGGACAGGCCATGAGTAAGATTTATGAAGACAACTCGCTGACTATCGGTCATACGCCCCTGGTTCGACTGAACCGTATCGGTAATGGACGCATTCTGGCGAAGGTCGAATCACGTAACCCGAGCTTCAGCGTAAAATGCCGTATCGGTGCAAACATGATTTGGGATGCTGAAAAACGTGGCGTACTGAAGCCTGGCGTTGAGCTGGTGGAACCGACCAGCGGTAACACCGGTATTGCTCTGGCCTATGTTGCTGCCGCACGCGGCTACAAGCTGACGCTGACTATGCCAGAAACCATGAGCATCGAGCGTCGTAAGCTGCTTAAAGCGCTGGGCGCGAACCTGGTGCTGACCGAAGGCGCGAAGGGCATGAAGGGCGCCATTCAGAAAGCTGAAGAGATTGTGGCCAGCGATCCGGCGAAATATCTGCTGCTGCAGCAGTTCAGCAACCCGGCTAACCCGGAAATTCACGAGAAGACCACCGGTCCGGAAATCTGGGAAGATACCGACGGCCAGGTTGACGTATTTATCTCCGGCGTGGGTACCGGCGGTACGCTGACCGGCGTGTCACGCTATATTAAAGGCACAAAGGGTAAAAAAGACCTGATTACCGTTGCCGTTGAGCCAACTGACTCACCGGTTATCACCCAGGCACTGGCGGGTGAAGAGCTTAAACCAGGCCCGCATAAAATTCAGGGTATTGGCGCAGGCTTCATTCCGGGCAACCTGGATCTGAAGCTGATCGATAAAGTGGTGACCATCACTAACGAAGAAGCCATTTCTACCGCGCGTCGCCTGATGGATGAAGAAGGCATTCTGGCGGGTATCTCTTCCGGTGCAGCCGTTGCGGCAGCACTCAAGCTTCAGGAAGATGAAGCCTTTACCAACAAGAATATTGTGGTTATCCTTCCTTCTTCGGGCGAGCGTTACCTGAGCACCGCACTGTTTGCCGATCTGTTTACCGAAAAAGAACTGCAACAGTAGTGCCAGCATGTTAATAACGCGTAAAAAAGCACCTTTTCAGGTGCTTTTTTGTGGCCTGCTTCAAACTTTTGCCCCTCCTGGCATTGCTTCACCCCGTTGGGTCTGGTATTTAAACCAGCAATTATTTTGATGCGTGAAATTAATCGGTGAATGAAATAGCCTTGCTGAATCGATTTTATGATTTGGTTCAAGTCTTGCTTTCGCTGCATAATGTTTAATGACGATCGAAACGTCAGCGCTAACAATACAGGCTAAAGTTCAGTCGCCAGGCTAGACTTTAGTTCCACAACACTAAACCTATAAGTTGGGGAAATACAATGTTCCAGCAAGAAGTTACCATTACCGCTCCGAACGGTCTGCACACCCGCCCTGCTGCTCAGTTTGTTAAAGAAGCAAAAGGCTTCACTTCTGAAATCACTGTGACTTCCAACGGCAAAAGCGCGAGCGCAAAAAGCCTGTTCAAACTGCAGACTCTGGGCCTGACTCAGGGCACCGTTGTCACCATCTCTGCAGAAGGTGAAGACGAGCAGAAAGCAGTTGAGCATCTGGTAAAACTGATGGCTGAGCTCGAGTAAGTTTCCGGGTTCTTTTAAATATCAGTCACAAGTAAGGTAGGGTTATGATTTCAGGCATTTTAGCATCCCCGGGTATCGCTTTCGGCAAAGCACTGCTGCTGAAAGAAGACGAGATCGTCATCGACCGGAAAAAAATTTCTGCCGACAAGGTTGATCAGGAAGTTGAACGTTTTCTGAGCGGTCGTGCCAAGGCATCTGCGCAACTGGAAGCAATCAAAACTAAAGCTGGCGAAACTTTCGGTGAAGAAAAAGAAGCCATCTTCGAAGGGCACATCATGCTGCTCGAAGATGAGGAGCTGGAGCAGGAAATCATAGCCCTGATTAAAGATAAAGGCATGACGGCCGACGCGGCTGCGCATGAAGTTATCGAAGGTCAGGCAACTGCCCTGGAAGAACTGGATGATGAATACCTGAAAGAGCGTGCGGCTGACGTACGTGACATCGGTAAGCGCCTGCTGCGCAACATCCTGGGTCTGGCCATCATCGACCTGAGCGCAATTCAGGATGAAGTCATCCTGGTTGCCGCTGACCTCACTCCGTCTGAAACCGCACAGCTGAACCTGAAAAAGGTCCTCGGTTTCATCACCGACGCGGGTGGCCGTACTTCCCACACCTCTATCATGGCGCGCTCTCTGGAACTGCCTGCCATCGTGGGTACCGGTAGCGTCACCTCTCAGGTGAAAAACGGCGACTATCTGATTCTGGATGCCGTAAACAATCTGGTTTACGTCAACCCAACTAATGAAGAGATCGATAAACTGCGCGCGGTTCAGGAGCAGGTTGCGACTGAAAAAGCGGAACTCGCTAAGCTGAAAGACCTGCCAGCCATCACCCTGGACGGCCATCAGGTAGAAGTGTGCGCAAACATCGGTACCGTCCGCGACGTTGATGGCGCTGAGCGCAACGGTGCGGAAGGCGTCGGTCTCTATCGTACAGAATTCCTGTTCATGGACCGCGACGCGCTGCCAACGGAAGAAGAGCAGTTTGCTGCTTATAAAGCCGTGGCTGAAGCCTGCGGCTCTCAGGCGGTTATCGTCCGTACCATGGACATCGGTGGCGACAAAGAGCTGCCGTACATGAACTTCCCGAAAGAAGAGAACCCGTTCCTGGGCTGGCGTGCAATCCGTATCGCGATGGATCGTAAAGAGATCCTGCGTGACCAGGTTCGCGCGATCCTGCGAGCCTCTGCTTTCGGTAAACTGCGCATCATGTTCCCGATGATCATCTCTGTTGAAGAAGTGCGTGCACTGAAGAAAGAGATCGAAATCTACAAACAGGAACTGCGCGAAGAAGGTAAAGCGTTTGACGAGTCAATCGAGATCGGCGTGATGGTGGAAACACCTGCGGCGGCGACCATTGCGCGTCATTTAGCCAAAGAAGTTGATTTCTTTAGTATCGGCACCAATGATTTAACGCAGTACACCCTGGCAGTTGACCGTGGTAATGATATGATTTCACATCTCTACCAGCCAATGTCACCGTCCGTACTGAACTTGATCAAGCAAGTTATTGATGCTTCTCATGCAGAAGGTAAATGGACTGGCATGTGTGGTGAGCTTGCAGGCGACGAACGTGCTACACTTCTGTTGCTGGGTATGGGTCTGGACGAATTCTCTATGAGCGCCATTTCCATCCCGCGCATTAAGAAGATTATCCGTAACACGAACTTCGAAGATGCGAAGGTGTTAGCAGAGCAGGCTCTTGCTCAACCGACAACGGACGAGTTAATGACGCTGGTTAACAAGTTCATTGAAGAAAAAACAATCTGCTAATCCACGAGATGCGGCCCAAATTACTGCTTAGGAGAAGATCATGGGTTTGTTCGATAAACTGAAATCTCTGGTTTCTGATGATAAGAAAGACTCCGGAACTATTGAGATTGTTGCTCCGCTCTCCGGCGAGATCGTCAACATCGAAGACGTGCCGGATGTAGTGTTTGCTGAGAAAATCGTTGGTGATGGCATTGCTATCAAACCAACTGGCAACAAAATGGTTGCTCCAGTTGACGGCACCATCGGTAAAATTTTTGAAACCAACCATGCGTTCTCTATCGAATCTGATAGCGGTATCGAACTGTTCGTTCACTTCGGTATCGACACCGTTGAACTGAAAGGCGAAGGCTTCAAACGTATCGCGGAAGAAGGCCAGCGTGTTAAAGTTGGCGACCCGGTAATTGAATTCGATCTGCCACTGCTGGAAGAAAAAGCCAAGTCTACCCTGACTCCGGTTGTTATCTCCAACATGGACGAAATCAAAGAACTGATCAAACTGTCTGGCAGCGTCACCGTGGGTGAAACCCCGGTTATCCGCATCAAGAAGTAATTCTTGCCGCACAGTAAAATGGCGCCTTCGGGCGCCATTTTTGTTTATGCCGGCAGGATAAGCTCGTCGTAGCCTTTCGACTGGGTATAGAGCATCACGTCCGTCACCCGATCGCCAGCCATGCGAATGGCATCGGCAACGGTTTTCCCCTCAACAATGCCGCTCACCAGCTCTGAACAGAACAGATCGCCCGTCCCTTTCAGATCGGTTTCTACCCGCGGATGCGCGCTAACGGTAACGCCCTCGCGGGTGACCAGCACCACGTGGATGTTTTGCGGGTCGTCAGCGACCGGCGCACTGGTGATCGCCACCCATTTCAGGCTCTCAGAGAGCAGTCCCTGTGCCGCCGCGATGGCGCTTTCCGGCGTACGGCACGGTTTGCCGCTTAGCACTTCCAGCTCATAGACGTTTGGCGTAATCCCCTGCGCCAGCGGCAGCAGGTGCTCCCGATACGCCTCGGGGATCTCGGGCTTCACGTACATCCCGCTGTCGATATCGCCGATAACCGGGTCGACCAGCACCAGCAGGTCAGGATGCTGCGCTTTGACCGCCTTCAGCCACTGCGCCAGCAGGACGATCTGGCTGGCATTTCCCATATAGCCGGTAGTGACCGCCTTAAGCTCGCGCAGGATCTCGCGCTCTTCCAGCGCCTTCAGATAGCCGCTGAACCACTCGTCGGGGATCACGCCGCCGTAGAACGTGTCATAGTGAGGCGTGTTACTGAACAGTACCGTTGGCACGGCGGTGACGTTCAGCCTGTGGGTACGAATATTCGGTACCGCAATGCTGTTCCCCACGCTGCCGTAAACCACCTGCGACTGCACGGCGACAATGTCGGTTTGCTGCGCCCGGGTGTTATCCCGGAATAAAATCATCTCCATGACGCTTAAATCCCCGCCCCCTGCGAATAACTCTCTTCACCAAAGACGCCGGTAGACAGATAGCGATCGCCGCGATCGCAAATAATCGCCACCACTACGGCACCCGGGTTTGCCTGCGCTACCCGAATCGCACCCGCTACCGCGCCGCCCGAGCTGACGCCGCAGAAGATACCTTCGCGCACGGCCAGCTCACGCATGGTATTTTCCGCCTCGCGCTGGTGAAGATCCAGCACCTGATCCACCAGCTGCGCATTAAAGATGCCGGGCATATACTCCGCCGGCCAGCGGCGAATGCCCGGAATGCTGCTCCCCTCTTCCGGCTGGAGGCCAACGATGGTGACGGCTTTTACCTGCTCGCGCAGAAAACGCGATACCCCGGTAATGGTGCCGGTGGTGCCCATGCTGGAGACAAAATGGGTGATACGCCCGTCGGTTTGCTGCCAGATTTCCGGGCCGGTGGTGGTGTAGTGCGCGTACGGGTTGTCCGGATTGTTGAACTGATCCAGCAACTTACCTTCACCGCGTTCAGCCATCTCCAGCGCTAAGTCACGCGCCCCTTCCATCCCCTGCTCTTTGGTCACCAGAATCAGCTCGGCCCCGTAGGCACGCATCGCGGCGCGGCGCTCCTGGCTCATATTGTCCGGCATCAGCAGCTTCATGCGGTAGCCTTTCAGCGCCGCAATCATCGCCAGGGCGATACCGGTGTTGCCGCTGGTGGCCTCTATGAGCACGTCGCCTGGCTTAATTTCTCCGCGTTTTTCGGCCTGGACAATCATCGACAGCGCCGCTCGGTCTTTCACCGACCCCGCCGGGTTATTGCCTTCGAGTTTGACCCAGATTTCGCTGCCGTTGTCCGGCCCCATGCGCTGAAGCTTGACCAGAGGAGTGTTGCCGATGGTATTTTCTAATGTATTCATGATCGCCGTCCAATAAAAAGCCCGGTGGCGCTTCGCTTACCGGGCCTACAGACGTCATATTGTAGGCCGGGTAAGCGCAGCGCCACCCGGCAAAACTACGTAATCCTAACCTATCAGGCTGACTCCGCCAGAGCAATATCCTCGCGCGTCTCGATGCGCTCCTTCCCGTGATAAATCCGGGCATGCTGCAGCCCGACAAACAGGCGCTCACCCCGGTGCGGCGGCACGTCGTCGCGCATGACCACGGTCAGCGGCTCGGTATACCAGCCCAGCGGCTGTACCACCAGTTGGGTGTAGTGCCCTTTAGGGCTAGCTTCCAGCACCTGCACCGGCAGCGGTGAATCCAGGCTGGTTCGGCGGCTCACGTCCACTTCCCACGGACGCAGGAACAGATCGACCGGCCCCTGATGCGCGGAGGTATAGCCCAGCGGCCAGCGGTGCGCGCCCACGTGGAACTGTCCACCGCGAATAGTACCCTGAAGACGGTTTACCTCGCCCATAAACTCCAGCACGAAGCGGGTCGCCGGTTCACGCCAGAGCTGCTCCGGCTCGTCAACCTGCTCAATGTTGCCCTGGCTCATGACCACCACGCGATCCGCGACTTCCATCGCCTCTTCCTGGTCGTGGGTCACGAAGACGCTGGTAAATTTCAGCTCTTCATGGAGCTGACGCAGCCAGCGGCGCAGCTCTTTACGCACCTGCGCATCCAGCGCGCCGAAGGGTTCATCCAGCAGCAGAATTTGCGGCTCAACGGCCAGCGCGCGCGCCAGCGCCACGCGCTGTTTCTGCCCGCCGGACAGCTGGGCCGGGAAACGGTCCGCCAGATGAGCCAGCTGCACCATCTCCAGCAGTTTGGTCACTTTAGCCTTAATGGTTGCCGTATCCGGACGTTCGCGACGCGGCAGCACGGTCAGGCCAAACGCGATGTTGTCGAACACGGTCATGTGGCGGAACAGCGCGTAATGCTGGAATACAAATCCTACTTTACGATCGCGGGCGTGCAGGCGGCTCACGTCGGTGCCGTGAAAGCGGATGTGCCCGCTGGTCTGATGCTCAAGCCCGGCGATAATACGCAGCAGCGTGGTTTTGCCCGAGCCGGACGGCCCCAGCAGCGCCACCATTTGTCCGGAAGGGATATCCAGCGAGATATCATTCAGCACCTGGGTGCGACCAAAAGACTTCTTAATATTGGCAATCTCAATGCTCATGATTTCCCTCCTGATGCTGACGTTTTTCCTGATTTTCTAAACGCCACTGCACCACACTCTTCAAAAACAGGGTCAAAATGGCCATCAGCGTCAGTAACGCTGCGGCAGTAAACGAGCCGATGGTATTGTAGTCCTGCTGCAGCAGTTCAATCTGGAGCGGCAGCGACAGAGTTTCACCCCGGATGGAGCCGGAGACGACGGACACGGCACCAAACTCACCGATCGCACGGGCGTTGGTCAGCACCACGCCGTAAAGCAGCGCCCAGCGAATGTTCGGCAGCGTCACGCGGCGGAACATTTGCCAGCCCGAAGCCCCCAGCAGCACCGCCGCTTCGTCTTCGTTGCTCCCCTGGCTTAACATCACCGGCACCAGCTCACGCACCACAAACGGACAGGTCACGAAGATGGTGACCAGCACCATGCCCGGCCAGGCGAACATGATCTGCAGGTTATGCTCGTCCAGCCAGCCGCCCAACGGACCGTTGGAGCCGTAAAAGAGCAGGTACACCAGACCCGCCACCACCGGCGATACGGCGAAAGGAATGTCCAGCAGGGTCAGCAGCAGCTGACGTCCCGGGAAGTTAAAGCGGGTTACCAGCCAGGCCAGCAGGGTCCCGAACACGAGGTTCACCGGCACGGTGATCAGCGCAATCAGCACCGTCAGCCAGATGGCATGCAGCATATCCGGGTTCGCCAGATTTTCCAGCGCGGGCATCAGCCCTTTGCTGAACGCCTGGACGAAGATATAAACCGTCGGCACGACGAGAATGAGGGCGGAAACCAGCACGCCCGCCCCAATCAGAAACCATTTACCCCAGTTGATGCGGGGTGCATCGTATCGCTTCAATTGCGTAACTTCCGCCATCAGTGACCTACCACACGTCGACCAAAGCGACTTTGCAGAGTGTTAATCGAGTACAGCAGCAGCAGCGAGGCCGCCAGGATCACCGAGGCAATCGCGCTCGCTGCCGGATAATCAAACTCCTGCAAACGGATGAAAATCATCAGCGAGGTGACTTCAGTTTTCCAGGCGATGTTCCCGGCGATAAAAATCACCGCGCCGAACTCACCGAGGCTGCGGGTAAACGACAGCGCAACGCCCGCCATCAGCGCCGGAGAGAGTTCCGGCAGAACCACCTTGCGGAAGCTCTGCCAGCGCGTGGCACCCAGCGTTTCCGCCGCTTCTTCGTATTCCGGACCCAACTCTTCCAGCACCGGCTGCACGGTACGAACCACAAACGGGATGCTGGTAAAGGCCATCGCCACCGCGATACCGAGCCAGGTGTAGGTCACTTTGATATCAAATTTCGCCAGCCACTCGCCGTACAGCCCGTTCACCGAGAAGAGCGACGCGAGGGTTAAGCCCGCCACCGCCGTCGGCAGCGCAAACGGCAGATCCATCAGGGCGTCAAGCAGCGTGCGGCCCGGGAAGCGATAGCGGGTTAAGATCCACGCCATCAGCAGGCCAAACACGCCGTTAAAAATGGAGGCAACAAACGCCGAGAGCAGCGTCACCTTGTAGGCCGCCACCACCTGCGGGTTGGTGACCACGTCCCAGTACTGCGCCCAGCTCATCTGAGCAAGCTGCATCACCAGCGCGCTGAGCGGCAACAGCAGGATCAGGCAGACGAACAGCAGGCTTGTCCCGAGGCTCAAGGTAAAGCCCGGCAGCACGCGTTTTGTCGAAACTGCAAACATTACTTATGCCCCGCCGCCAGCAGTTTGTCTAACTCACCGCCGCTGGCAAAATGCGTTTTCATCACATCAGGCCAGGAGCCGAAATGATCTTCCACGCGGAACAAATCGGTCTGCGGGAACTTATCTTTCAGCTTGTTCATTACGTCCGGGTTGTTCACGCGGTAGTAGTAATCGGTAATGATGGTCTGCGCCTGCGGGCTGTACAGGTAGTTGAGATAGGCTTTTGCCGCTTTCTCGGTACCGTTTGCCTGCACGTTTTTATCCACCCACGCCACCGGGAACTCGGCCAGGATGTTGGTTTTCGGGATAACGACCTCGAAGCCCTGCGCTTCGTACTGTTTGCGGATGTTATTCACTTCCGATTCAAAGCTGATCAGCACGTCGCCGAGACCACGCTCCGCGAAGGTCGTGGTCGCCCCGCGGCCGCCGGTATCAAACACTTCGACGTTTTTCAGGAACTGGGTCATGAACTGCTCGGTTTTGGCTTTATCATTACCGTCAGCCTTGTCGGCCGCGCCCCACGCGGCTAAATAGGTGTAGCGAGCGTTACCGGAGGTTTTTGGGTTCGGGAAAATCAGCTTCACGTCGGAACGCACCAGGTCGCTCCAGTCGTGGATATTCTTCGGGTTGCCCTTACGCACCAGGAAGCCCATGGTGGAATAGAACGGGGAGCTGTTGTTCGGCAGACGACTCTGCCAGTCCGCCGGGATGAGCTTGCCTTTGTCATGCAGGATCTGCACGTCAGTCACCTGGTTGTAGGTCACCACATCCGCTTTCAGGCCCTGCAAAATCGCCAGCGCCTGCTTGGACGATCCGGCGTGGGACTGCTTGATGGTCAGCTTGTCGCCGTTATTGTCTTTCGCCCACTGCTGTTCAAACGGGGGATTAAGGGCGGCAAACAGCTCGCGGGAAACGTCATACGAACTGTTTAACAGTTCAGTCGCCTGCGCCTGTGCCACCAGCAGTAAACCTGCCAGCGCCAGAGTTCCTTTTTTCAGTACAGTAACGGCCATTACGCACCCTTATAAATGTGATGACTATCTTATAGTCATAATATTTATAACGGGGATGAAAGGAGTAACGGTTTTATATACCGTTTGGTGATTTAGAAGCAGAAAAGGGAATAAGGGTGAGGCCTGATGCCTTCACCCCAGCCCTCTCCCGCAGGGAGAGGGAGAAAGGACATTACAGCGCCAGCAGACGCTCAACGGACGGCGCAAAATAATAGCCGCCGGTCACCGGTTTGGTGAAGCGCAGCATGGCGTCGCGCTTGCCGTCGGTATCACCGAACATGCTCAGCAGCTGCTGCTCAATGTTATACAGGCGCGCGCAGTACGCGCAGAAGTAGAGGCCGTGCGTGCCGCTTGCCGTGCCGTAAGGCAGGCTCTGGCGAACAATCTTCAGCCCTTTTCCGTCTTCTTTGAGATCAACGCGGGACAGGTGAGAGGTTACTGGACGGTCGTCGCCGTCGATCTCTTCGTTGGCTTCTTTAGTGCGGCCAATCATCATCTCCTGATCGTGCACGCTCATGCGGTTAAGCTGCTTGAGGTTGTGCTCCCAGCGCTGCACGAACACGTAGCTGCCGCCCGCGTCCACGCCGTCTTTGATCACCGCCACGTCGCGACGCGTCTCTTCACCCGCCGGGTTTTCGGTGCCGTCGACGAAGCCGCTCAGATCGCGCTCTTCCACCCAGCGGAAGCCGTGAACCTCTTCCTGCACCTCAATGCTGTCGCCAAAAGCCGCTACTGCCGCCTGGGCAACGGAGAAATTCACGTCGTGACGCAGGGAGAGAATATGGATCAGCACGTCGTACTGAGTTGCCGGAGCCAGACCTTTGCCGTAAGGGATGAAGTCTTTCAGCTCTTCCGCCCCTTCGCCACCGCTCAGCTGACGCCAGACGTTATTGCCAAAGGCAACAACGGCGCCGAGGTGGGCTTCCGGGAATTTGGCCTGGAAGGTTGCCAGCTTATCAACAAACGCTTTACTGGCCGCACGCAGGGCATCCACGTCCCCTTTAACATTGGCTTCAATCCAAATCGCCGCGCGGCAATGTTCTGGCAAAATGCCACTCTGAACCTGAGACATCGCTCCTCCTGAAATAAAGATGCCACGTCAGCGTGGCATTGATGGCGGCTATTATACCCGGATTTCAGCGAGGCGGTTTGTTCAGGCGCAAATTACTGCTTCCAGAGTATTTTGCTCACTTTCCAGCTCTTGAGCGTGTCGTCAGACGGCATCAGTCCTTCCGGACCGCTCCAGGTTCCGGTGAAGACATAGCTGATGTGCTGGCTGCCTTCAGCCTTACATTCCACCGCGACTTTGTCGTCAGACGGCAGGCTGGTGCAGTTGCCAAAAGCCTGCTTATAAAGTTCGCTGAACGGCGTACCCACTTTTACACCGCTCGCCGTCGGAATATCTTCATCCATCACAGCGATACGGTTTACGGTGCCTTTGTCACCGTTGATCACCAGAGCAAGCTTGTCACCCTTCAGCGCTTCGTAATAGCGAACAATATTGCCATTCTCCGTTTTCATGCCGCTGCGCAGGCGGTAATCGCCGCTGAGCGCATCCTGAATAGCGTCCTGATCCAGCGCCGTCGCGGCGGTAATTTTCCCCACGCCCTGCTCGGTCACTTCCGTTGATGAGCCAAACCAGTTCCACGGGTACGCGGCGGACCAGTTAATGGAGGAGAGCGTCGAACAGCCGGTCAACGCCAGCGGGAGAGCGCATAAAAATAAACGCAGCGATTTCATTGAAACGTCCTTTCTTGTTAAATCAACGCTTGTTGGAGTGCGACATCGGCAAAAAGTGCCGGATTAATCATCCTGATGCGCAAAACAGGCGCGAAGACGCGGGTTGGTCAGCAGCCACAGCAGGGCCACAATATCGGCAACCACCAGCGCAACGCCGGTGCCCGTCAGCGGTTCACCGTACCACCAGAGTACCGGCTGCCAGAAGAGCAGCGCAACCTGGGCGAGGACCAGCAGCCAGCGAAGCGCGCCCCAAAAACGGGGGATCGCATGCCGTCGTCCGCTGCATAAAAAAGCGACCACCGCCGGTACGCCCGGCAGCAAGCCGAGCCAGAAGGCGTCATGATCGGGATAAAAGAGATTCAGCAGCGTGTCGCCCTGCCCGCGCGACGCGGCGGCCATCACAAACAGCACCCAGGTCCGGGCCTGGAGCAGCAGAACGCACCAGAATAAAAAGGGCAGCCTGACGCGGCCCTGCGCGTCATAGTCTGCCGGGTGGATCTCAGTACTCTTCATCTTCGATCAGACGCTTTCCTAAACTCAGCACGTCGGAATGCTCGTAGCCCAGGCGCTCATACATGCCCAGCACCACGTCGTTATCTTCCCGCACCATGATCTGGATTTTCGGGCAGCCGCGGGCGATCAGCTTCTTCTCGAGCCGGTTCAGCAGCGCATTGGCAATGCCGCGGCCACGGTATTCGGGGTGGACGCCCAGATAATAGGCCGAGCCGCGGTGGCCGTCATAACCGCCCATGACCGTCCCCACAACCTCGCCGTTGACTTCCGCGACCAAAAACAGACTGACGTCGTGATTCACCTTACGTTCGATATCCATTTCCGGATCGTTCCACGGACGCAGCAGATCGCAGCGCTCCCAAAGGGTGATCACCTCTTCGAAATCTTCCTGGCGAAAAACGCGTATCTCCATGGTATTAACCGCCTTTTCGGGTTTAAAAACAGTGATTATGGCGCGAAGCTCGCCTTTCGCCAATAACCGGGGAAAATCTCGCCAAAATTTGGCATAATGTCACTTTGTCACGTATTGAAATGAAAAGTAAAACAATTATCAATATGGACTGTCGTAACGGGAAACACGATACGATATAACACCAGGACCCCATTTTTTAGTATTCAGGCCGCATGAGCACATTCAAACCATTAAAAGCACTCACATCGCGTCGTCAGGTTCTCAAAGCGGGGCTGGCGGCCTTAACGTTAACGGGCATCGCAAAGCAGGCTCAGGCAAAAGACGAGAGCACGCTCAAAACCAGTAACGGACACAGCAAACCGAAAACCAAAAAGCCGGGCGCGAAGCGCCTGGTGATGCTCGACCCGGGCCACGGCGGTATTGATACCGGTGCTATAGGCAAAAACGGGTCGAAAGAAAAACACGTCGTGCTGGCAATTGCAAAAAACGTGCGCGCAATTTTACGCAGCAACGGCATTGACGCCCGTCTGACGCGCTCTGGCGACACCTTTATTCCGCTGTATGACCGCGTTGAGATCGCCCACCAGCACGGTGCGGATCTGTTTATGTCGATCCACGCCGACGGCTTTACCAACCCTTCCGCGGCCGGCGCCTCGGTGTTTGCGCTTTCCAACCGTGGCGCCAGTAGCGCCATGGCAAAATACCTCTCCGACCGCGAAAACCGCGCGGATGAAGTCGCCGGGAAGAAAGCCACTGACAAAGACCACCTGCTACAGCAGGTGCTGTTCGACCTCGTGCAGACGGATACGATCAAAAACAGCCTGACGCTCGGCTCGCATATTCTGAAGAAGATTAAGCCGGTGCATCGTCTGCACAGCAAAGGCACCGAGCAGGCGGCGTTCGTGGTCCTGAAATCGCCGTCCATCCCGTCCGTGCTGGTGGAAACGTCCTTTATTACCAACCCGGAAGAAGAGCGGCTCCTCGGCACCACGGCGTTTCGTCAGAAGATCGCCAACGCCATCGCCTCCGGCATTATCAGTTACTTCAACTGGTTCGATAACCAAAAAGCGCACTCCAGGAAACGTTGATGAAACCCGATGCTCAACTGGTCAAAACCTTCCTGCTGCAGCTGCAGGATGAAATCTGCCAGAAACTCGCCGCCGCAGACGGCGGTGAATTTCAGGAAGATACCTGGCAGCGCGAGGCCGGTGGCGGCGGGCGCAGCCGGGTGCTGCGTAACGGCGGCATCTTCGAACAGGCGGGCGTGAATTTTTCCCACGTTCACGGCGACGCCATGCCCGCGTCTGCGACGGCGCATCGTCCTGAACTCGCGGGCCGCAGCTTCGAGGCGATGGGCGTCTCGCTCGTAGTGCACCCGCACAACCCGTTCGTGCCCACCAGCCATGCCAACGTGCGCTTTTTCATTGCGGAAAAACCGGGCGCCGACCCGGTCTGGTGGTTCGGCGGCGGTTTCGATTTAACGCCCTACTACGGCTTCGAAGAGGATGCCGTGCACTGGCACACCACCGCGCGGGACCTTTGCCTGCCGTTTGGCGAAGACGTCTACCCGAAATTCAAAAAGTGGTGCGATGACTACTTTTACCTGAAGCACCGCGACGAGCAGCGCGGCATCGGCGGGCTGTTCTTTGACGATCTCAACGCGCCTGATTTTGATACCGCGTTCAGCTTTATGCGCGCGGTAGGCGAAGGCTACACCGACGCCTATCTGCCGATTGTCGAGCGTCGTAAAAATACCGATTACGGCGTGCGCGAGCGCGAGTTCCAGCTTTACCGCCGCGGGCGCTACGTGGAGTTCAACCTGGTATGGGATCGCGGGACGCTGTTCGGCCTGCAGACCGGCGGGCGCACGGAGTCGATTCTGATGTCGATGCCGCCGCTGGTGCGCTGGGAGTACTGCTACGAACCAAAAGAAGGCAGCCCGGAGGCTGCCTTGCGTGAGTTTATTCAGGTTCGGGACTGGGTGTAACCCTCCCTTCACCCCGGCCCTCTCCCTTTGGGAGAGGGTTAGGGTGAGGGTAAAAATTACAGCGGCTGCGTCTGCGCCTCAACCACCGCCAGCGCCACCATATTCACGATACGGCGCACGGAGGCAATCGGCGTTAACACATGCACCGGTTTCGCTACGCCCATCAGTACCGGTCCTACGGTCACCCCTTCAGAGCTGGAGACGCGTAGCAGGTTATAGCTGATACGCGCCGCTTCCACGTTCGGCATAATCAGTATGTTGGCCGATCCCTTCAGCGGGCTGTCCGGCATACGTTCGTTACGGATGCTTTCCACCAGCGCGGCATCGCCGTGCATTTCCCCGTCAATCATCAGCTCCGGCGCACGCTCGCGCACCAGCTCCAGCGTCTGACGCATTTTGCAGGCCGCCGCGGATTTAGACGAACCAAAGTTAGAGTGCGACAGCAGCGCCACCTTCGGCTCGATACCAAAGCGACGCACGGTCTCGGCGGCCATCACCGTGATTTCCGCCAGCTCGTCCGGGGTCGGATCGTCGTTAACGTAGGTGTCCGCAATAAAGGTGTTGCCGCTCGGCAGCAGCAGCGCGTTCATCGCCCCGGCGGTATGGACGCCGTCGCGATAGCCGAAGATCTCCTGCACCACGCTAAAGTGCTCGTGGTAATCGCCGATTGTGCCGCAGATCAGCGCGTCCGCCTCGCCGCGATGCACCATGATCGCGCCGATCACCGTCGTGTTGCTGATCACCGCTTTCTGCGCCTGCTCCTGGGTGATCCCCCGGCGCTTCATGATCGCGTAGTATTCGCTCCAGTACTCTTTGAAGCGCGGATCGGATTCGTTGTTCACGATCTCGAAGTCGACGCCCGGCTTAATCTGCAGGCCCAGCTTCTGGATACGCATCTCAATCACGCTCGGACGACCAATCAGGATCGGCTTCGCCAGGCCTAAGGTGATCAGCTCCTGGGTGGCGTGCAGCACGCGCGCCTCTTCCCCTTCCGCCAGCACCACGCGCTTCGCGTCGGCGCGCGCCTGGGAGAAGATCGGCTTCATGAACAGGTTCGTTTTATAGACGAACTCGGTGAGCTTATCGACGTACGCGTCGAAATCGTGAATCGGACGCGTCGCCACGCCGGAGTCCATCGCCGCTTTGGCAACGGCTGGCGCAATTTTAACAATCAGACGCGGGTCGAACGGTTTTGGAATGATGTAGTCCGGGCCGAAGCTCAGATCCTGATCGCCGTAGGCAGAGGCAACCACTTCGCTCTGCTCGGCGTGCGCCAGCTCCGCGATGGCGTGAACGGCGGCGAGCTTCATCTCTTCGTTGATCGCCGTTGCGCCGACGTCCAGCGCGCCGCGGAAGATGAACGGGAAGCAGAGCACGTTGTTGACCTGGTTCGGGTAGTCCGAACGGCCGGTACAAATGATGGCGTCTTCACGCACCGCTTTCGCCAGCGGCGGCAGGATTTCCGGTTCCGGGTTCGCCAGGGCCAGGATCATTGGCGCACGCGCCATCTTCTTCACCATCTCCTGGGTCAGTACTTTCGGACCGGAGCAGCCGAGGAAGATATCCGCGCCGTCAATCACGTCGTCCAGGGTGCGTTTACCGTCGTCGTCGACCGCGTACGCCGCTTTGGTTTCCGCCATGTTCGGCTCGCGGTCTTTATAGATAACGCCTTTGGAGTCGCAGACCACAATGTTGTGTTTCTGCATACCCAGCGCCACCAGCAGGTTCATACAGGCGATGGCCGCGGCGCCTGCGCCAGAGACCACCATGCGCACGTCGGAGAGATTTTTCTCGACCACGCGCAGGCCATTCAGAATCGCGGCGGTGCTGATAATCGCGGTTCCGTGCTGGTCATCATGGAACACGGGAATGTTCATACGCTCGCGCAGCTTCTGCTCGATATAGAAACATTCCGGCGCTTTGATGTCTTCCAGGTTGATCCCGCCGAAGGTCGGCTCCAGCGCGGCCACCACGTTGATGAATTTGTCAGGATCGAGTTCGTCCACCTCGATATCGAACACGTCGATACCGGCGAATTTCTTGAACAGTACCCCCTTCCCTTCCATCACCGGCTTACCAGCCAGCGCGCCGATGTTGCCCAGACCCAGCACCGCCGTGCCGTTAGAGATCACGGCGACAAGGTTGCCACGCGCGGTGTATTTGTAGGCCGCCAGCGGGTCTTTTTCGATTTCCAGACACGGTGCAGCCACGCCCGGCGAATAGGCCAGCGCCAGATCGCGCTGGGTTGCCAGCGGCTTGGTTGGGGAGACCTGGATTTTCCCCGGGACAGGAAACTCGTGAAAATCGAGGGCACTCTGTTTCAACTGCTCATCCATCTTATTTTTCCTTTCACGTATCGGTCAAAAGGGTGACGTAAGCGATCCTGATGCACACCCTGGTGTGCCGCCTAGTATCGCCTCAGGCCGCCTCCTAAACTTTGAAGGCAGCCAAACTCTCACCATCACACATTAAAAATTGTTATCAATTTATAACAGCCATGTTACCCGTCTCAAAAGCAATGCCTCCCCCGTCTGCTATGCTTTTTTGTTAAGTCCATCATGATTTTTTCAGAAGTGTGAACTAACGCACTCATCTAACTCTTTTATTTCCAAGGAGTAATCATTTATGAACCAGCTAGACGGCATCAAAAAATTCACCACCGTGGTTGCAGACAGCGGCGATATCGAGTCGATTCGCCACTATCAGCCGGAGGACGCGACCACCAACCCTTCGCTACTGCTCAAAGCGGCAGGGCTTGCCCATTTTAGCCATCTGATTGATGACGCCATTGCCTACGGTAAACAGCGCGGGAAAACGCAGGAGCAGCAGGTCGCCGAAGCCAGCGATAAGCTGGCGGTTAATTTTGGTGCGGAAATTCTTAAAAGCATCCCGGGCCGCGTCTCGACCGAAGTCGACGCCCGCCTCTCGTTCGATAAAGAAAAGAGCATTAATAAGGCGCGTCGCCTGGTGGAACTGTACGAGGAGCAGGGGATCGATAAATCACGCATTCTGATCAAGCTGGCCTCCACCTGGGAAGGCATCCGCGCGGCAGAGGTGCTGGAGAAAGAAGGCATCCACTGCAACCTGACGCTGCTGTTTTCGTTTGCCCAGGCGCGCGCCTGCGCTGAGGCGGGTGTGTTCCTCGTCTCGCCGTTTGTCGGGCGCATCTACGACTGGTATCAGGCGAAACAGCCGATGGATCCATACGTGGTGGATGAGGATCCGGGCGTGAAATCGGTCCGTAATATCTACGACTACTACAAACAGCACCGCTACGAAACCATCGTGATGGGGGCCAGCTTCCGCCGTACCGAGCAGATCCTCGCCCTGGCAGGCTGCGACCGTCTGACCATCTCCCCTAACCTGCTTCAGGAGCTACAGGACAAAGAAGAAACGGTGATCCGCAAGCTGGTGCCGACCTCCACCGTTCTGCCAAAACCGAAACCCATGACCGAAGCGGAGTTCCGCTGGGAGCACAATCAGGACGCCATGGCCGTGGAAAAACTGGCGGACGGCATCCGCCAGTTCGCCGTCGACCAGCGCAAACTTGAAGATCTTCTCGCCGCCAAACTTTAACCTTGCCACGGAGTGAACTATGTCCCGTAAAGAGCTAGCCAATGCCATTCGCGCCCTCAGCATGGATGCCGTGCAAAAAGCCAATTCCGGCCACCCCGGCGCGCCGATGGGCATGGCTGATATTGCCGAAGTGCTGTGGAACGACTTTCTGAAGCACAACCCCAATGACCCAACCTGGTACGATCGCGACCGCTTTATTCTCTCCAACGGTCACGCCTCAATGCTTCTTTACAGCCTGCTGCACCTTTCCGGCTACGATCTGCCGCTTGAGGAGCTGAAAAACTTCCGCCAGCTGCACTCCAAAACGCCGGGGCACCCTGAGATTGGCTATACGCCAGGGGTGGAGACCACCACCGGGCCGCTCGGTCAGGGGCTGGCCAATGCGGTTGGGCTGGCAATTGCCGAACGCACGCTGGCGGCGCAGTTTAACCAGCCGGACCACGAAATTGTCGACCACTATACCTACGTGTTTATGGGTGACGGCTGCCTGATGGAGGGGATTTCCCATGAGGTCTGCTCCCTGGCGGGCACGCTGGGGCTCGGCAAGCTGATTGGCTTCTACGATCACAACGGCATCTCCATCGACGGGGAGACCGAAGGCTGGTTTACCGACGACACGGCAAAACGCTTTGAAGCCTATCACTGGCACGTGGTGCACGAGATCGATGGCCACGACCCTGAGGCGGTGAAAAAAGCGATTCAGGAAGCGCAGAGCGTGAAGGATAAACCGTCCCTGATTATCTGCCGCACGGTCATCGGCTTCGGCTCGCCGAACAAGGCGGGCAAAGAGGAGGCGCACGGCGCGGCGCTGGGCGAGGAGGAAGTCGCGCTGACCCGGCAAAAGCTGGGGTGGAAATATCCGCCGTTTGAGATCCCGAAAGAGATCTACAGAGCCTGGGATGCCCGTGAGGCGGGTGAAAAGGCCCAGCAGGCCTGGAACGAGAAGTTTACCGCCTACAAAAAAGCGCACCCGGATCTCGCCGCCGAGTTCTCCCGCCGCATGAGCGGCGGCCTGCCGGAGGACTGGGACGATAAAACCCAGGCGCTGATTGAAAACCTGCAGTCCAACCCGGCGAAAATCGCCACCCGCAAGGCGTCGCAAAATACCCTCAACGCAATCGGCCCTCTTCTGCCCGAACTGCTCGGCGGCTCGGCGGACCTGGCACCGAGTAACCTGACCATCTGGTCGGGCTCAAAATCGCTTAAAGAGGACATTGCCGGGAACTACATCCACTACGGCGTGCGCGAGTTCGGGATGACCGCCATTGCCAACGGCATCGCCCATCACGGCGGGTTTGTGCCGTATACCGCCACCTTCCTGATGTTCGTCGAGTACGCCCGCAACGCGGCGCGCATGGCGGCACTGATGAAGGCGCGGCAGATTATGGTCTACACCCATGACTCCATCGGGCTGGGGGAAGACGGGCCTACGCACCAGGCGGTTGAACAGCTGGCAAGCCTGCGTCTGACGCCGAACTTCAGCACCTGGCGTCCGTGCGATCAGGTCGAAGCGGCGGTGGGCTGGAAGCTGGCGGTAGAACGCCACAATGGCCCAACGGCACTGATTCTGTCACGCCAGAACCTGGCGCAGATTGAGCGAACTCCGGAGCAGGTGAAGAACATCGCCCGCGGCGGCTACATCCTGAAGGACAGCGGCGGCAAGCCGGACGTGATCCTGATTGCGACCGGCTCCGAGGTGGAAATTACGGTGAAAGCGGCGGAGAAACTGACTGCCGAAGGACACGCGGTGCGCGTGGTGTCCCTGCCCTCAACGGATATTTTTGATGCCCAGGACGAGGCATACCGTGAATCGGTCCTGCCGTCCAGCGTCGCGGCTCGCGTAGCGGTGGAAGCCGGTATTGCCGACTACTGGTACAAGTATGTCGGGCTCAAAGGGGCGATTGTCGGCATGCGGGGTTACGGTGAATCCGCCCCTGCCGATAAGCTGTTCCCGTACTTCGGCTTTACCGTTGAGAACGTGGTGGAGAAGGCGCTGAGCGTGATCTAGTGCGGTCTGCGTTGCCGGGTGGCGGCTACGCCTTACCCGGCCTACAAAACCGCCAAACCGTAGGCCGGGTAAGCAACAGCGCCACCCGGCATAAAACTAGCGCGTGATCCATAGCGTGGGCCAGGCATCTGGCCCGTTCCAGTTGTCGCAGCTGGGCTCCTCGGCGTAGCGCACCAGGCGGAAACGCTGGCCGTCAAAACGCCAGCGCGTCTGGATCCCGCAATCGCCCAAACCGCGCCCCAGCGCGAGCGTTGTCAGCTCGCGCGTCTTTTCATCGAAGCTGGCGTTCATCAACTCCATTTCGCTCCCGTCGCCTGACGGCGTAAACGGCAGACGCAGCCTGACGCTGCGTGCGGTGAACGGTTTTTTACGCGATACCAGCCACGCCAGATCGACCGTGTTATAGGCCCCCGCCTCGCAGCTAACGATCAGTAGCGCTTTGTCATCGGTTAACGCGGTGACGCGTACTTCCCGACGGTTAGGATCCAGCGAGCACTGGCTGGCGTTCATCCGCCCGGTGCCATAGTCCAGCAGGTCGTTCAGTTCGGCGTGGGAGAGCGGCGTCGGGGTCGGGTTGACGACCGCCACCTTTTTAAGGGCAGGAGCAGGCGGAACGCTTAACGGCGGATCGTCACCTTTCTTGATCCACGCGGTTTCGCTGCCGACGCGCTTTTGCTGCGCATCAATGAACAGCAGCGCGGCTTTCAGACCGCTCAGTGAAATAACCTGCTTACCGTCGCGCAGGGTCAGGGCCTTCCCTTCCTGGATGTTTTTCAGAAAGGCGGTGATGGTGGCCGCATCGTCCGTTTTCAGATGCCAGGGCGTGAGCTGCCAGCGCTGTTTGTCCAGCTTCAGGGGAACGTTATCCAGCAGCAGCCGGGGGGCAATCTCTGGCTCTTTGACCGAGGGCGCATCAAGACCGCCGAGATCGATACGCAGCGTGGCGTCCGTTTTCGCCCCGGCGCTACGGGTGAGCGTCATTACCAGACCACGGTGTTCACCGGTATTGCGTGCGAGGCAAAAATTCTGGTTATTGCAGGTTACCTGCCAGTCGGAGAAGGCTTGCTGGGCAGGTGCAGCCCGCACCTGCGGCGCGAGGAGCACACAAAACAGGTAAAACAAAAAGACGCTGTAGCGCATGAATGACACAATCCCGGAACGAAAACGCTTAACTGGGCAGTATCTTCGTGTTCCCGACGGGGCTGCTCAATCGGATTTATCAGATATACCCGAAAAACAGGCTATATCCGTTCGAAAGTGGTGTTCATCAGCCCGGTTGTCTGTAAATACTGCAGTAATATCACCGCTTTACCATCCCTGATTTCGCCTGAACGCATCATCTCCAGCGCCCGGGCAAAAGGAAGCTCCAGCACTTCGATATCTTCATCCTCCACGCCACCGCCGCGGTGAGTGCGCTGCGCGTCGCTGTATTCCGCGATGAAGAAATGCACAATTTCCGTTACGCCGCCCGGCGACATAAACAACTCGAAGACCTTTTTGACCTCGCCCACTTCGAAGCCGGTTTCTTCCACGGCCTCTTTGCGGATACAAACTTCCGGCTCATCATCATCGAGCAGGCCCGCGCAGGTTTCAATCAGACGTCCGTCAGGGTTGCCATTAACCCATGTCGCCACCCTGAACTGACGGATCAGCACCACGCTCTGCTTTTCACGGTTATAGAGCAGAATGGTTGCCCCGTTGCCGCGGTCGTAGACCTCGCGTTTGTGGCGGATCACCTCACCGTTGTTACGCGTAAGGTCATAGGTGATGTTACGCAGGACAAAGTAGTTTTCAGAGAGAATTTTGTCTTTGATAACGTCAATTTTCAGGGTCATACGGGCTCCACAACACAATGAGTCGTCCTATACTACGCCGTGAATCCCGCTTTGTCGCCCGCCGGTTTAATGATGTTTTGGCGCGTTAACCCCAAGCCAGTCGAGTATCCCCTGCGCCGCATGACGCCCTTCCGCCATTGCGGTCACCACCAGATCCGCACCGCGTACCGCATCGCCCCCGGCGAAGATCTGTGGGTTAGTCGTCTGATAACGGTAGCGGCTCTCGACCGAAGCAACGATCCGCCCCCGGTCATCCGTTTCGACACCCTGCGCCTGCAGCCACGGCATCGCGTGCGGGTTAAAACCAAACGCCATGATGACCGCATCTGCCGCCATCACGAACTCGCTGCCCGCTACCGGAACGGGCCGACGCCGTCCCTGCGCGTCCGGTTCACCGAGCTCGGTACGCAGCATCCGGATACCGTTGACCTTACCGTTCGGATCCAGCGTCAGCTCAACCGGCTGAACGTTAAATTCAAACGCCGCGCCCTCTTCTCGGGCGTTCTTCACCTCTTTCTTCGAGCCCGGCATGTTGGCCTCATCCCGACGATAGGCGCAGGTTACCTTCGCCGCGCCGTGGCGTAACGCGGTGCGGACGCAGTCCATCGCGGTATCGCCGCCGCCAAGCACCACCACGTTTAAGCCATGGGTGTCGATGAACGGTTCGCTGGCCGTCGCCTCCAGCCCCATAACGTGTCGCGTGTTGCCCACCAGGAAAGGCAGCGCGTCATAGACCCCAGGCGCGTCCTCGTGCGGGATACCCGCCTTCATCGAGCGGTAGGTTCCCACGCCAATAAACAGGGCGTCGTAATCCTGCTTTAACTGAGACATCGACACGTCCTGACCCACCTCGCAGTTCAGCTCGAAGCGGATCCCCATCGCGGTAAATATCTCTCTGCGCCGCGCGAGCAGCGATTTGTCCAGCTTAAATGCCGGGATGCCAAAGGTCAGCAATCCGCCAATTTCCGGATGCCGGTCATAGACCGTCACACTCGCTCCGCGGCGCGCCAGCACGTCGGCGCACGCCAGCCCGGCGGGCCCGGCGCCGACGATCGCGACTCGTTTACCTGACGGCGTGACGGCGGAAATATCCGGCCGCCAGCCCATCGCCAGCGCCCGATCGGAGATATAGCGCTCGATGTTACCGATGGTCACGGATCCCGCCTCTTCACGTATTGTGCAGGCACCCTCGCATAATCGGTCCTGCGGACAGACGCGGCCGGTAATTTCAGGTAAACAGTTGGTCTGATGAGAAAGCTCGACCGCGCCGGCGATATCCCCCGCGTTGAGGCGCTCGATCCACTGCGGGATGTGGTTATGCAGCGGGCAGGTCCATTCGCAAATGCTGTGCTCGCCGCATTTCAGGCAGCGCGACGCCTCGCGGGCGGCCTGTTCGGCCCGAAACGGCAGGTAAATTTCGTTAAAATGGCCCACGCGCTCTGCGGCAGAGAGTTTATCGGGCTCGCCGCGTGGCGGGGTTGTTTGCATCTGCTGCAGTTTGGTGCGCGAAGCGTCTTCTCTGACGGCCTCCGCATGCCAGGGCTGCGCTTCCAGGCAGGCCGTGCGCTGGCGGCGCGATTTCGCCAGATTATCAAGGACAGCAGGCGTCGCGAGGGAGAGAACGTCTGCCGGGCAATTTTCGATACAGGCCGGGCCGCGTGGCCGCGTCAGACAGAGATCGCATTTATTCGCCAAAGCCTTCACGCTGCCGCTGTCGAGCGGGGTGACGATAATCTCCATCGTGCCAAACGGGCAGGCCACCGCGCAGGCCTTACAGCCGATGCATTTTTGTTGATTCACCTGTACGCTGTCATCGCATTTGCTGATGGCGCCGTTTGGACAGCTTTGCGCGCAGGGCGCATTTTCACAGTGATGGCAGGTGACGGGGCTACTCTTCTCGCCGGACCTCAGGACCGTAATGCGGGGGTGAAAATGGCGCTCGCTCAGGACGTGCTGCTCATCGTTGTGCGCCATCACGCAGGCCACTTCGCAGGCGCGACACCCGATGCACTGCTGGCTGTTAGCCATAATAAAACGATTCATAACCACACCTGTTTTTGGTTCAATAACCTTATTCTTTATATGAATATGGTATTTACGCATCACGGCGCGATCGGGCAATGTTCAAATGCCCGGAATGCCGAATTATTTACAGTGAACCTGTAGCAGATCAATTTTATTCAGAGAGCCGTTCTGTGACCGTCAAACGACCCGTTTCCGGAAGCCTTGCCTGGGCTTTCTTTTCGATAATTGCCTTATCCGTGCTGACCAGCACCGTCGCGCTGCTGACGCTTGCCAGCAGCCAGCGTGACGCCGAAGCCATTAATATCGCGGGTTCGCTGCGCATGCAGAGCTATCGTCTGGGCTACGAGATGCAGCGCAACAGCCCTTCCCTTGCCGCGCATCGCGACAGCTGGCAACGGACGCTGAGCGCGCCTGCCCTGCAGAAGCTGAACCGCTGGTACGTCCCGGACGATGTAAAAGCGCGCTACCAGCAGCTGCACGTGGCGTGGCTGGAAATGGATGCGCGCATCGCCCGCGGCGACAGCGCGTGGTATCAAACCCACATTGAGGATTTTGTTGGCCGCATTGATGCCTTTGTGCTCGCTCTTCAGCACTACACCGAACATAAAATTCAGACGGTGACCCTGCTCTCGCTGGCGGGCGCTCTCGGGATCCTGCTGCTGACGCTGTTTACCCTGCGACGCATCCGTCGCCAGGTGGTATTGCCGCTTAACAATCTGGTGGCGGCCAGCGAACGGGTTGAGCGTGGCGAATTTACAACCCCGGCACCGGATACCGCCCTGCCGAACGAGCTGGGCCAACTCTCCCGCGCCTTCAACCACATGTCCGCCGAGCTGGCTACGCTCTACCGTTCGCTCGAAGCCTCGGTCGCGGAAAAGACGCGGCATTTGCATGAAGCCCACCAGCAGCTCGACATGCTGTTCAAATGCTCTCAGGCGCTGAATACCGGCCAGATAGACAGCCACTGCTTCCGGCATATCCTGCAGATTGTCCATGACTATACGCAGATGAATTATCTCGAACTGCGCACCAGCGACGACTGGCGGCTGTCTGAAGGGACGGAGTCACATGGCATTCCTCTGCAGCACCTGCCGGTACTGATGCAGGACACCCTTTATGGCGAGCTGCGCTGGCAAAGCGAGACGGACAGCGTTCCCCTTCCGCTGATGAGAAGCGTGGCGACCATGCTCGGGCGCGGGCTGTACTTTAACCAGGCGCAAAAACATTACCAGCAGCTGCTGCTGATGGAAGAGCGCGCCACCATTGCCCGCGAGCTGCACGATTCGCTGGCGCAGGTCCTGTCGTATCTGCGCATTCAGCTTGCGCTGCTCAAACGCGCAGTGCCCGAGGAAAATATCCCGGCGCAGACCATCATCACCGACTTCTCCCGCGAGCTGAACAATGCCTGGCAGCAGCTGCGCGAGCTGCTCACCACCTTCCGCCTGACGCTGAACCACGCGAACTTACCCGCGGCGCTGCAGGAGTCTCTCGACGTCCTTCAGAGCCAGACGCAGGCGAAGCTGCATCTCGACTGCCGTCTCTCCTCGCTGGCGCTGGACGCGCAAAAGCAGGTGCATTTGCTGCAGATCGTGCGTGAGGCCGTGCTGAACGCCATTAAGCACGCGCAGGCCAGCGAGATCACCGTCAGCTGCGTGACCGCCATGGACGGTACGCACAGCGTCAGCATTCGTGACAACGGCATCGGGATTGGCGAAGCCAGCGAGCCGCCGGGACACTACGGCCTGAACATTATGCGCGAACGCGCGCAGCGGCTCGGCGGGATGCTGCACTTCTCGCAGCCGCAAAACGGCGGCACGCTGGTCAGCGTGACGTTCCCGGCGCCCACGCCGTTAACGGGTAAATAACGGTAAAGAGGGAAGCGCAGGGAAAAGCGCATGATAATTTACATTATCTCCTTTATTTCTCCACGTTTGGCCTGGGCCTTACCGCTAAAGTTATGCGGGCAATAAACAATAATGACGTGCAGCAAAACGAGGTCACTCTTTCATGGCGAATTTTTTCATCGATCGCCCCATTTTTGCCTGGGTGCTTGCCATCCTGTTGTGTCTGACAGGTGTCCTGGCGATTACTTCACTGCCTGTTGAGCAATACCCCGATCTGGCACCGCCTAACGTGCGCGTAACGGCAAACTACCCCGGCGCTTCCGCACAAACGCTGGAAAACACCGTGACGCAGGTTATCGAGCAGAACATGACGGGTCTGGATAACCTGATGTACATGTCCTCGCAAAGTAGCGCCACGGGCCAGGCGACGGTGACCCTGAGCTTTAAGGCGGGCACGGACCCGGACGAAGCGGTGCAGCAGGTGCAAAACCAGCTGCAGTCGGCCATGCGCAAGCTGCCCCAGGCGGTGCAGAATCAGGGCGTGACCGTGCGTAAAACCGGTGATACCAACATTTTGACCATCGCGTTTGTCTCAACAGATGGCTCGATGGATAAACAGGACATCGCGGACTACGTCGCCAGTAATATTCAGGATCCCATCAGCCGTATCAACGGCGTCGGGGATATCGACGCCTACGGCTCACAATACTCTATGCGCATCTGGCTCGATCCCAACAAGCTGAACAGCGTCCAGATGACGGCAACCGACGTGACGAATGCCATCAAGGCCCAGAACGCCCAGATTGCGGTGGGGCAGCTGGGGGGAACGCCGTCCGTCGATAAACAGGCCCTGAACGCCACCATTAATTCACAATCTCTGCTGCAGACGCCGGACCAGTTCCGCAACATTACCCTGCGCGTGAATCAGGACGGGTCGGAAGTGCGTCTCGGCGATGTCGCCACGGTGGAAATGGGGGCGGAGAAATACGACTACCTGAGCCGCTTTAACGGCAATCAGGCCTCCGGTCTGGGGATAAAGCTTGCCTCCGGCGCGAATGAAATGGCCACGGCGAAACTGGTGCTGGACCGTCTGGACGAGCTTTCACAGTATTTCCCGCACGGGCTGGAGTATAAAGTCGCCTATGAAACCACCTCCTTCGTTAAAGCGTCGATCGAGGACGTGGTGAAGACCCTGCTGGAAGCCATCGCGCTGGTGTTCCTGGTGATGTACCTGTTCCTGCAAAATTTCCGTGCGACGCTGATCCCAACCATTGCCGTCCCCGTGGTGCTGCTGGGGACTTTTGCGGTGCTTTACGCGTTCGGGTACAGCATTAACACCCTGACGATGTTTGCGATGGTGCTGGCGATTGGCCTTCTGGTGGATGATGCCATCGTGGTGGTTGAAAACGTCGAGCGCATCATGAGCGAAGAAGGACTCTCGCCGCGCCAGGCGACGCGCAAATCCATGGGGCAAATTCAGGGGGCGCTGGTCGGTATTGCGATGGTGCTGTCGGCCGTCTTTATCCCGATGGCCTTCTTTGGCGGCACAACCGGGGCGATCTACCGCCAGTTCTCGATAACCATCGTCTCGGCAATGGTGCTCTCCGTGCTGGTCGCATTGATCCTCACCCCCGCGCTCTGCGCCACAATCCTGAAGCCGCTGCACAAAGGGGAGCATCACGGCCAAAAAGGGTTCTTCGGCTGGTTTAACCGGATGTTCAACCGCAATGCCGCGCGATATGAATCTGCCGTCGGGCGAGTGCTTCACCGCAGCCTGCGCTGGATGATGATTTATGTTGTGCTGCTGGGCGGCATGGTCTGGCTGTTTATGCATCTCCCCACCTCGTTCCTGCCGATGGAAGACCGGGGTATGTTCACCACCTCGGTGCAGCTTCCGAGCGGCGCAACGCAGCAGCAGACGCTGAAAGTGGTCCAGAAAGTGGAGCAGTACTTCTTCACCAAAGAGAAAGATAACGTTGTGTCGGTCTTCTCCACCGTGGGCTCTGGCCCGGGCGGAAACGGGCAGAACGTCGCCCGCATGTTTGTTCGTCTGAAGGACTGGGACGAGCGCGATACCAAAACCGGAACGTCATTCGCCATCATTGAACGTGCGACTAAAGCCTTTGCGCATATTAAAGAGGCGCGCGTCTTCGCCAGCAGCCCGCCGGCGATAAGCGGTCTGGGCAGTTCTGCCGGGTTTGATATGGAGCTGCAGGATCACGCCGGCGCGGGCCACACGGCGCTGATGGCGGCACGCGATAAGCTGTTAGCGCTGGCGGGCAACGATCCTGACCTGACCCGCGTTCGCCACAACGGTCTTGACGACAGCCCGCAGCTGCAGGTGGATATCGATCAGCGTAAGGCGCAGGCGCTGGGCGTCTCGATCAACGATATCAACGACACCCTGCAAACGGCGTGGGGCTCGAGCTATGTGAATGACTTTATGGATCGCGGCCGCGTGAAAAAAGTGTATGTCCAGTCCGCCGCGCCGTTCCGCATGCTGCCGGACGATATTAACCGCTGGTTTGTCAGGAATAACGCTGGCGGCATGGTGCCGTTCTCTGCCTTTGCGACCTCGCACTGGGAGAGCGGTTCGCCGCGTCTGGAGCGCTATAACGGCTACTCTGCGGTTGAAATCGTCGGGGAAGCCGCGCCGGGCGTCAGTACCGGTACCGCCATGGATACCATGGAAAAACTGGTGCAGCAGCTGCCCGCCGGTTTTGGTCTGGAGTGGACGGCCATGTCCTACCAGGAGCGTCTCTCCGGCGCGCAGGCTCCCGCACTTTACGCACTCTCTCTGCTGGTGGTCTTCCTCTGCCTTGCCGCACTGTATGAAAGCTGGTCAGTCCCGTTCTCCGTCATGCTGGTCGTGCCGCTTGGGGTTATCGGTGCGCTGCTGGCGACCTGGATGCGCGGCCTCGAGAACGACGTTTATTTCCAGGTGGGTCTGCTCACCGTAATTGGGCTATCGGCGAAAAACGCCATTCTGATCGTTGAATTTGCCAACGAGATGAATGCCAAAGGCCACGAGCTGATGGCCGCCACGCTGCACGCCTGCCGTCAGCGCTTACGCCCGATCCTGATGACGTCGCTGGCGTTCATCTTTGGCGTACTGCCGATGGCAACCAGTACGGGCGCAGGCTCCAGCAGCCAGCATGCCGTCGGGACGGGGGTGATGGGCGGCATGATTTCGGCAACCATTCTGGCCATTTACTTCGTGCCGTTGTTCTTTGTGCTGGTGCGTCGTCGCTTCCCGCTAAAGGAACGCGCTGAGTAAGTGATTGAAATAAAAAAAGGCGGCATTATCGGCCGCCTTTTTATTGTGTGATTAATTCACACTATGGTTATTTTACTTATTTTAGTGCTCTTGCAATTCTTACTGAATGTCATTTACGAAGCATGCCTTCGATAAAATCTTTCCAGTTCCCCAGTTCACGTTCAATCATAACAACCTCTCTTATTATTATGCGCATTCTACAAAAACGGACCATCATTGTGAAGACTATTTAACCAATTGCTGTGATTGTACCCCACGTCCTGCGGGGATTTATGATAAATATGAACGGAGAGGTCTCAATTTTTTGTGACGGCTGGCAATATTTTGAAATAACCCTCCAAACGGGTGAGTTTTATTTTACCCGCTGAGTTTATTCGAAATTTAAACTTTATGGACATCTATGCTTAAAGGGTGAAAGAATATTCAGCGTACAGATGTGAGTTGAATTAAGAAGAAGTGTAAATCCAGACGATTCCTGAATGTGTTATATTCCACTTAAGGATATATCTTCGAATTTACTGAACATTTAATCATCATTAGGTCAAAAGGATTCACCATGATTGTGATGTACGGCATTAAAAATTGCGACACCATCAAAAAAGCCCGCCGCTGGCTGGAAGCAAACGGCGTGGAGTATCGCTTCCACGATTACCGTGCCGACGGGCTTGATGCAGAATTTCTGCATAGCGCGATCGGCGAACTGGGGTGGGAAGCACTGCTGAACACGCGCGGCACCACCTGGCGTAAGCTGGACGAATCTCTGCGCGCCAGCATCAACGACGCCGACAGCGCGGCAAAACTGATGCTCGAGATGCCGGCAATTATCAAACGCCCATTGCTCTGCGCGCCAGGGCAGCCTATGCTGCTGGGTTTCAGTGAAACCCTTTATTCCGACTTTTTTCGTTGAGGTGTAGTTTATGTCATGCCCGGTCATTGAGCTGACTCAGCAGCTTATTCGCCGTCCTTCCCTTAGCCCGGACGACGCAGGTTGTCAGGCACTTATGATTGAGCGCCTGCGTGCCATCGGTTTTACCGTTGAACGCATGGATTTTGGCGATACCCAGAACTTCTGGGCGTGGCGCGGCCAGGGTGAAACGCTGGCCTTTGCCGGGCATACTGACGTCGTTCCCGCCGGTGACGCGGATCGCTGGATCAACCCGCCGTTTGAGCCGACTATCCGCGACGGCATGCTGTTTGGTCGCGGCGCGGCAGACATGAAAGGCTCGCTGGCGGCGATGGTCGTGGCGGCAGAACGCTTTGTGGCTCAGCATCCAAACCACAAAAACCGTCTGGCGTTTTTAATCACCTCCGACGAAGAAGCCAGCGCCCATAACGGTACCGTGAAGGTCGTTGAAGCGCTGATGGCGCGTAACGAGCGTCTCGACTACTGTCTGGTTGGTGAGCCGTCCAGTACCGAAGTGGTGGGCGATGTCGTCAAAAACGGGCGCCGCGGCTCGCTGACCTGTAACCTGACCATTCACGGCGTTCAGGGGCACGTTGCTTATCCGCATCTGGCCGATAACCCGGTTCATCGCGCTGCGCCGATGCTGAGCGAGCTGGTGGGCATCGAGTGGGATAAAGGCAACGAATTCTTCCCGCCGACCAGCATGCAGATCGCGAACGTCAAGGCCGGGACCGGCAGCAACAACGTGATCCCGGGTGATTACTTCGTCCAGTTTAACTTCCGCTTCAGCACCGAACTGACCGATGAGACGATCAAGGCGCGCGTCGTCGCACTGCTGGAAAAATATCACCTGCGCTACACCGTGGAGTGGTGGCTTTCCGGCCAGCCGTTCCTGACGCAGCGTGGCAAACTGGTGGATGCGGTGGTGAACGCCATCGAGCACTATAATGAAATTAAGCCACAGCTGCTGACAACGGGTGGCACCTCAGACGGACGCTTTATCGCCCGTATGGGCGCCCAGGTTGTCGAACTGGGTCCAGTGAACGCAACCATTCATAAAATCAATGAGTGTGTCAATGCGGCAGATTTGCAACTGCTGGCCCGTATGTATCAACGTATTATGGAGCAACTCGTCACCTGACGAACGCTCTGAGAGGAATAGCGAATGGATTGGCTTTCAAAGTACTGGTGGATTCTGGTGTTAGTTTTTCTGGTCGGCGTACTGCTGAACGTGATTAAAGATCTTAAGCGCGTTGACCATAAAAAATTTCTCGCCAACAAACCGGATCTTCCCCCGCACCGTGATTTTAACGACAAGTGGGACGATGACGACGACTGGCCGAACAAGGACCAGAAGAAGTAATCGTTAAGTTCCCCCTCTCCCCGGGAGAGGGGGAAACCTCACATAAACTCTACAATATCATCGTTATCCGGCTTACCGCCGCTGAGCGCTTCATCAAAGTAGTGCTTCGGTACGGTATAGCGCAAACGATCGAGCGCGAACTGCATGCTACGGTCGTCAATCGCGTGGCCCAGATCGTCCACGATATCCAGCGTCACGTCCCCGCCTTCGCGAATCAGCGCTTCCTGGGCGGCAACCGCATGCGAGAGCTCAATCACCCGGTCTTCACCACCGTGGATCAGGTGGATCGTGGTCTGCGTGGTCGCGCTTGTCGGTAACGTCGCAAAGCGGCCGTTAAACGCGATGACGCGTGACGCCAGACCCGGCTTCGCTTTTACGCTTTCCAGCGACATGATTGACCCCTGCGAGAAGCCAATCAGCGCGGTCGCGTCAGCACCCACGCCGCTCTGCTGCTGCCAGTAGCGGACGATGTCGATAAAGGTCGGCATGATGGCGTCGATGCGAGCCTGACGATTCTCTTCCGTTACGCCCTGAACAGAGAACCACTGGCGTCCGTTCGGACCACATGGCTCTACGCCACCGATGCTGACAATCAATGCCTCCGGAAAAACGGGCGCAAACCAGCTGCCAATCTGACCCATATTGACGGCATTATCGCCAACGCCATGAAACAGAAGCAGTAACTGTTTAGCCGGTTTGTCAGGGCTTTGAACAACAAAATGGTCGTGTTTCATGGTGGTCTCCTTAATAGATGACCTGGATTCTACGCCTCCCGACGTGAATGACCATGCCACTTTACTGAAGAAGTCATTGAAAAAATTGCCATTGCAAAATGTCTTCTTTCAACTGCTGGCAGCGCGGATAATCTAGGCTTTCAAGCGCTTGCGCGGTTTCACTCCGCAACGTTGCCAGCAACGCTTTTCGCCCGACGTCTTCCACTTTCCCTTCCATTTTCCCACGCAGGGCCGGAAGCGGCATGTCCACGGTTAACAACAGCCGCGTCAGTGCGGCAACCGAGGTTGAAAACGCCCGATGCGCAAAAGCAAACCCCGCCAGCTCCAGCCAGTCGTCATTATTAAGGGTAGCTTCCCAGCCGTCTTCCACGGGGATCTTTTCACCGTTCCAGGCCGATAGCACCCGCGCATCGCGCTTCAGACGCCGCTGCGCCTGCTCGCACAGCTGACGCCCGGCCTCGCTCTGCGGCAGCAACGCCATCGCGGTGTAGCAGCCGCTGCTGGCTTCACGATGGCTGCCCATCCGCACCAGCACAAAGCCGCACTGCTGCCAGAAACGCCAAAGCTCATCGGTATAGCCGAAGCTCACCGACAGATAATCTTCGCCGCTGGCGCTGCGAACAAGCGCCTGGCCAATCCCTTCCCGCTGACGGTGAGGATGTACGGCAATACGGGTCACCCGACGTCCTCTGAGCGTCGCCGCCAGCGGAGAGCCGCCGTGCGCCGCCAGAGACTGCGCCACCAGGTTACCGCGCGGACGCCGGTATCCTGCCCACACGGCGCGGCTAAGCTCAGGGGAGAGCCCGCCCTCCTCCACCAGCCAGAGCGCCCCGGCGATATCAGGGTCCGTTTCTGCAACGGCAAACTGCTGCCCGGGCGCGTCCATCATGCGGCGTAAATCGAGCGGCGAGGTGCGATAATGCGCCGCGCAGAGGAGCTCGTATACGCTCGCTGCAAGCGCCGGGCGGCGTTCCCAGGCCTCCGGGGTCAGGGAGGTTAAACGCACCTCTCCCTCCGGGCGGCGGTCGATCAGCGTATCGTCAAACAGCAGCGCGCTGGCGACAACCCGCTCAAGCGGGCAGCCCGCCGCCCAGCGTACCGGTGTAGATAAGCTGTAGCGCTGCAGCCCGGTAAACCGACCGCAGAATTTAAGCAGGAATCCCCGGCCCGTCCCTTCATAGCCCTGCACCGTGGTGGTCAACAACACGCGAGGGAAACGGAAAGCCAGCTTTTCCAGCAGAGGTCCGGGGATAGCAGCGGCTTCATCAACAATCAGCCAGTCAGCCCGGCGTGAAGAGGCAAGCAGCGCGTCCGGGGCCATAAAATGAAAACGCTCTCCGGCGAAGCGGGCGATGATATCCGTCGCCCCTTTCGACGGCGCGGTAACCACGGCGCTGCCCGCAATGCGGTTCAGCAACATGCCTGCCAGGGCTGATTTTCCGCGCCCGCGCGCGGCGGTAACGGCCACGATGCCCTCCGCCATCCCCTGCAGCACATCCAGGATCTCAGCCTGCTCGCGCTGCGGTGCGCCGCTGGCAGGCTGCCAGTCTGGCGCGTCGAGTAAAGGCGGAAGGGAAAACGCGCGGCCCTGAAGCCAGACAATCGCGTCGGGATCGGCGGCAATCGTCCGGCAGAAATGGTGGACAAAATGCGGCGTGGCTATCGCTTCGGCGCCGTCGCTCCAGCGCAGTGAATCGCAGTCTGGCAACCCGGACCACGCGTCGAGCGGCGGAACCCGTAGCACCAGAAGGCTTCCGGCGCTTAGCGTTCCGCTCAGGGCGGCAAACGCGGCGACATCAAACCCGACGCTGGCGTCAAAAACGGCATGCCGGAACTCGCGTCCCAGCAGACCGCTGATGGCTTTTGAAGGATGTTCGTCAAGCCTTACCCAGTCTCCGGGCAAGGCGTCACGCAGGGCCAGTGCCTGGGTTAACGTCCACTGCGCCTCGCCGCTGAGCACCACCAGCCGACGATGGCCGGTGCGCTCAAGCTCGCTTATCAGCTGTTCAAACTGCAGCATTACATCGCTTTGCCGAAGGTATTACACTGCGCCGGATCGCCGCTGTCGAAGCCGCGTTTAAACCAGCTATAGCGCTGCTGTGAGGTACCGTGAGTGAAGCTGTCCGGCACGACGCGCCCCTGGCTTTGCTGCTGAAGGCGGTCGTCACCGATAGCCTGAGCGGCATTTAACGCCTCTTCAAGATCGCCGGATTCCAGCACGCCCTGCTGCTGCATGCTGTGGCCCCAGACGCCCGCGAAGCAGTCCGCCTGCAGTTCCATTTTAACGGAAAGGCGGTTCACTTCAGCCTGAGACGCATTTTGCTGGAGCTGGCGCACTTTTGGCTCAATCCCCAGCAGCTTTTGCACGTGATGGCCTACTTCATGCGCGATCACGTAGCCCTGGGCAAAATCACCGTCGGCACCAAGCTTGCGTTTCATGTCATCGTAAAAAGAGAGATCGATATAGACGGTGCCGTCTGCCGGGCAGTAGAACGGCCCCATCACAGATTGCCCGGTACCGCATCCGGTGCGGGTTGCCCCCCGGTACATCACCAGCTTCGGCTGCTGGTAGGTACGCCCCATCTTCTCAAACAGCTGACTCCAGGTGTCTTCTGTTGTGGCGAGAATAACGGAGGTAAATTTGGCCGCTTCATCTTCATTCGGGCTGATGGAGCGCTGAGAATGCTGCTGCTGTTGCAGCGGCTGACCGGTCATTAAACCGGTGAGATCGACGCCGTAGTACCCCGCGACTAAAACCACAATCAGCAGGATGATACCGCCCTTGCCGCTGGGTAACCGGAAGCCTGGCCCACCCATTGAAGGACCGCCGCCGCCATCACTGCGTCTGTCTTCTACATTGTCACTTTCACGACGCCCTTGCCAGCGCATAACCACCTCGAACTATTCCATTTATAATAGCTATGATCGTAGGCGGTTAACGGCAAGATTACCATAGGAAACAAAGGTAAGACGCCAAAGGATGCAAACATCCTTTGGCAAGTGAGGAAGTTAGTCGAGCTTAACGCCTAAACGGTGAGCAACCGCTTCGTACGCTTCAATCAGACCACCCAGGCTCTGACGGAAACGGTCTTTGTCCATTTTATCCAGGGTTTCTTTATCCCACAGGCGGCTACCGTCCGGTGAGAACTCATCGCCCAGCACCACTTCGCCTTTGAACAGACCAAACTCCAGCTTGAAGTCGACGAGGATCAGGCCCGCGTCATCAAACAGTTTTTTCAACACGTCGTTGGCTTTGTAGGTCAGCTCTTTCATGCGCGCCAGGTTCTTCTGGTTCACCCAGCCGAAGGTTTCGCAGTAAGATTCGTTGACCATCGGGTCGTGCATGGCATCGTTTTTCAGGAACAGGTCGAACAGCGGTGGATTCAGTTCGATACCTTCTTCAATGCCGAGACGCTTCACCAGGGAGCCCGCCGCACGGTTACGAATAACGCACTCAACCGGAACCATATCCAGTTTTTTCACCAGACATTCCGTATCGGACAGCAACGCTTCCATCTGGGTCGGGATGCCCGCTTCGGCCAGTTTGGTCATAATGAAGTGGTTAAACTTGTTGTTCACCATGCCTTTACGATCGAACTGCTCAATGCGTGCGCCATCCCCTGCTGACGTATCATTGCGGAACTCGAGCACCAACAGATCCGGGTTTTCCGTGCTGTATACGGTCTTCGCTTTGCCACGATACAACTCAGCTTGCTTCTGCATCTTCATTACTCCTGGTGTGATGATTTGTGTTCAAAACTGGGGATATTATGCCACGCACACGTTTGCGTAGCACTAAAATAAAAAGGGCTGGATTCACCAGCCCTCGTATTTATTTGCTGAATGCTGCCTGGAAGACAGCGACCAGCGCATCGTTCTGCGACTGGGTCAGCGTGTGACCTTTTGGATCGATAAACTGCAGACTGCTGCGGTTATCAAGGTCGCCTACCTGAATCTTGTAGTCACCGGAGGCAAGCTGAGGATCTTTCGCGCCCAGTTCCTGCCATGCGCTGTCGGAGAGCGGCTTATACGTTGCCGTCATGCTGCCGGTTGAACGCGTGCTGTCGGTCACTTTCATGCCCACTTTTTCCAGCGTCGCTGGCAGACGCTGCCAGGTCTGGTTAAACGGTGCACGCACCACCAGCATTGGCAGGCCGGTATCATCCGCACCGCTTTGTACATCGAAGGTCGCGCCGTTGCGGCTCTGCGCGGCGTTGGCGGCATCGGTAGCGGTCTTATCCAGACCCGCGGCAATCACGTTCAGCATTTCCGTGCTGTAACGCTGCAGGGACGCGGCATCCGCAACCGGTTTACCCGCCTGCTCCAGGTTCAACAGCTTAACGTTAACCGCCTGCTGGTAACCCTGTGGTTTAACGGAGACTTGATAGCGACCGCGGTACTGCTGGTCTTCATCCAGACGGTTCCATTCGATCCAGTCGGTGGTTAACGTCTGGCTGGCGTCATCGCGTTTATCGATGGTGTAGTTCTTCGACTGAATGACGCTGACAACCTGCGGCCACAGCGTGCTACCGCGCGCGCTCTCAACCATCAGAGACGCCGTATCACCGGTGAACTGGGTACGCGCCCCGTTGACCAGTGCCAGAGGCTGTGCTGGCGGACGAATATCAAGCGCTTTACCGACCGGGCCGCTGCCGTTGGTCACGGGAATATTATAATCGCCGTTCTGAATCGGCAGGATCATACCAGCCGGTGCGTGAAGTTCAGCAAGCGGGGTCGCATCCAGATAGGATTCATCACCGCTCACCTGGCGCTTGTAGCGCGAATCTGAACTACAGGCAGCGAGCAGCATAACAAGCGAAACACTCGCAACCTTCGCCAGGCGCGACTTCTGTACTGAATAAGCCATCAAATCTCCCTAAACTCTACAGCAAACCGGCATGCTTCAGCGCCGCCCTGACGATGTCACGACCGTGGTCGGTAATCGGTGTCATTGGCAGACGCAGCGTGTCGGATGCTACAAGTCCCAACTCCTTACATGCCCATTTCACTGGGATCGGATTGGGTTCGACAAATAATTTATTGTGCAGCGGCATCAGACGCTGATTAATGACACGCGCTTCATCAAAGTGACCGGCTGCGGCCAGTTTGCACATTTCTGCCATATCGCGCGCCGCAACGTTTGCCGTTACGGAGATCACGCCATGACCACCGAGCTGCATAAAGTCCAGCGCGGTCGCATCATCACCACTCAACAGGATAAAGTCGTCTGAAACCAGCTCTTTGATCTGATGAACGCGGCTTAAGTTCCCTGTCGCCTCTTTAATACCGATAATATTTTTTACTTCCGAGAGACGACCAACGGTTTCCGGCAGCATATCGCAACCGGTACGGGACGGCACATTATACAGAATTTGTGGCAAGTCAGTATGTTCAGCGATGGCTTTGAAGTGCTGGAACAAACCTTCCTGAGTAGGACGGTTGTAATAAGGGGTCACCGTCAGACAGCCAACGATGCCGCTGTCGTTAAAACGCTTGGTCAGGCTGATAGCTTCTGCGGTTGCATTAGCCCCTGTCCCCGCGATGACCGGAATACGTCCGTCCGCCAGTTCCAGGGTCAGCATCACCACATCGCCGTGCTCGTCGTGGCTCAGCGTTGCGGATTCACCGGTAGTCCCTACCGAAACGATCGCCGAGGTTCCGTTGGCGACATGGTAATCAATGAGCTTCTTCATGCTTGACCGGCAGACATTACCTTTTTCATCCATCGGTGTAACAAGCGCGACAATACTTCCCGTGAACATGAGCCATCCTCTGTGCGAACAAGAGCCTCAATGTTACGTTTGGAACTGTAATAAAAGCAAGCGACCTGAGGCTCTCAGGCGGTTGTATGCATGTTTTTTTTATGCTTTCCTTAGGAAGACTTAACCATGCAAAGGAAGAACAGGTTTGACAACCTCATCACAACATTACCTGGTTATCACTGCGCTGGGTGCCGACAGGCCGGGTATCGTGAACACCATCACCCGTCACGTAAGCAGCTGCGGCTGTAATATCGAAGACAGCCGTCTGGCGATGCTTGGCGAAGAGTTCACATTTATTATGTTGCTTTCCGGGACATGGAACGCCATTACGTTGATTGAATCGACCCTGCCGCTGAAAGGGGCCGAACTGGATTTGCTGATTGTCATGAAGCGCACCACCGCGCGTCCGCGTCCGGCACTGCCTTCTACCGTCTGGGTACAGGTTGAAGTGCCTGATTCTCCGCATCTGATTGAGCGTTTCACGGCGCTTTTTGACAGTCACCAGATGAATATTGCCGAACTGGTTTCCCGTACGCAGACAAGCGATGACCATGGTCTTCCGGTGCTGTTTATTCAAATTACCGCGCACAGCCCTGCCTCACAGGATGCGTCAAATATCGAGCAAGCGTTCAAAGCCCTCTGTACAGAATTAAACGCGCAGGGCAGTATAAGCGTCGTCAATTATTCGCAGCACGAACAGGATGGAGTTGAGTAATGAACCCACTGAAAGCCGGTGACATCGCACCGAAATTTAGCTTACCGGATCAAGACGGCGAGCAAGTAAATTTGACCGACTTCCAGGGACAGCGTGTTCTGGTCTATTTCTACCCGAAAGCCATGACCCCCGGCTGCACCGTACAGGCCTGCGGCTTACGCGACAACATGGACGACTTGAAAAAAGTCGGCGTGGAAGTGCTGGGTATCAGCACGGATAAACCAGAAAAGCTGTCACGATTTGCTGAAAAAGAGCTGCTGAACTTCACGCTGCTTTCTGATGAAGACCATCAGGTATGCGAGCAGTTCGGCGTCTGGGGCGAGAAGACGTTTATGGGTAAAACCTACGACGGCATTCACCGCATCAGCTTCCTGATTGACGCTGACGGTAAAGTTGAACATGTGTTTGACGACTTTAAAACCAGCAACCACCACGACGTGGTGTTGAACTGGCTGAAAGAGAACGCCTGATAAACAGCAAAACGGCAACCCAGGTTGCCGTTTTTATTGTTTTCCCCCTCTCCCATAGGAGAGGGTCGGAGTGAGAGCATCGGGCCGCACAAAAACTACTTCTCTTCCACCGCCGGCACATCCGGCCACGCGTGGACCACGGCTTTAATCAGCGTCGCCAGCGGAATCGCAAAGAACACGCCCCAGAATCCCCACAGCCCGCCGAAAATCACCACGGATAAGATAATCACCAGCGGATGCAGGTTCACCGCTTCGGAGAACAGCACCGGCACCAGCAGGTTACCGTCCAGGCCCTGAATAATCAGGTACACCGCAAAGCAGCTCCAGAACTCTGTGCCCAGCCCAAACTGGAACAGCGCGACCCCAACAACCGGAATGGTCACCACAAACGCGCCGATGTACGGAATCAGGACCGACAGCCCCACCAGCACCGCCAGCAGCAGCGAGTAGTTCAGCCCGAAAATAAGGAAGCCAATCCAGGTGGCTACCCCCACGACAATCATCTCCAGCACCTTGCCGCGAATGTAGTTGGTGATCTGCTGGTTCATCTCTTCCCAGACCTGCCCTGCCAGCCCGCGGTTGCGCGGCAGAATACGGCGCACGGCGTTGAGCATCTGATCTTTATCTTTCACCAGGAAGAAGACCATCAGCGGCACGAGCACAAGGTAAACCGCCAGCGTCAGCAGCCCGACCAGCGAGGCCAGAGAGTACTTCACCACCGAATCGCCCATCGTCATGATGCGGGCGCGCATATTTTCGGCCATCGCGTCGATAATCCCGGCATCCATCAGGGCCGGGTAACGGCGCGGCAGCGTGGCGGCAAAATCAGACAGCTTGTTCAGCATACCGGGCATGTCGCGGATCAGGTTAATTCCCTGCTGCCAGGCAACCGGCATCACCACAAAGGCCATCAACAGCAGGATGCCGACAAACAGCACCAGCACGATGCTGGTCGCCCAGCGCCGGGAACAGCCGATATGTTCCAGGCGCACCGTTGGCCACTCCAGCAGGTACGCCAGCACAATCGCCACCAGCAGGGGAGCGAGCAGGCCGCTGAAGAAGAACAGAATACCGAACCCGGCAACCAGAATAACCAACAAAGCAATGGCTTCCGGGTCGCTGAACCGACGCCGGTACCACTGCATTAACATTTCGAGCATACAACCCTTCCCTGAATCGAATGGCGGGAGTGAGACGGTGAATTGTATCTAACTGTCACAAAAAAGACTTTCGCTTTTTGTATCCCGATCGCAATCCGCAAAAGCCTGATGAATGGGATTTTCTTCATGCTGTAACACGGCTACACTCGCAGAGCAGCAGAGATGAACGTTATGCCGGTTCATCGGTCAAATTAGCACATCCAACATACAGGACAGTGGTTATGTTCAGGCAGTTGAGAAAAACACTGGTTGCAACACTGATTGCCGCGGTGACGGTCGGTCAGGTGTTGCCCGCTTTTGCTGACTCGTCCGATTCATTGCCGGACATGGGCACCACAGCAGGAAGCACGCTCTCTATTGGGCAAGAGATGCAAATGGGGGATTACTATGTTCGCCAGCTGCGCGGCAGCGCCCCGCTGATTAACGACCCTTTGCTGGTACAGTACATTAACGGGCTGGGGATGCGCCTGGTTTCGCACGCTGACTCGGTAAAAACCCCCTTCCACTTCTATTTAATCAATAATGACGAAATCAACGCCTTCGCCTTCTTTGGCGGTAACGTGGTGCTGCACTCGGCGTTATTTCGTTATTCCGACAATGAAAGCCAGCTGGCCTCGGTAATGGCGCACGAAATTTCGCACGTCACCCAGCGCCACCTGGCGCGCGCCATGGAAGACCAGAAACGTAACGCCCCCCTCACCTGGGTGGGCGCGCTGGGCTCTATTCTGCTGGCGATGGCCAGCCCGCAGGCCGGGATGGCGGCGCTGACCGGTACGCTGGCGGGAACGCGCCAGGGGATGATCAGCTTTACCCAGCAAAACGAACAGGAAGCGGACCGCATCGGGATTCAGGTGCTGCAGCGCTCGGGCTTTGACCCGCAGGCCATGCCGAGCTTCCTCGAAAAACTGCTCGATCAGGCGCGTTACTCTTCCCGTCCGCCGGAAATTCTGTTGACCCACCCGCTGCCGGAAAGCCGCCTGTCGGACGCCCGTAACCGTGCCAACCAGATGCGTCCGGTGGTGGTTCAGTCTTCGCAGGATTTCTACATGGCGAAAGTGAGAACGCTTGGGATGTACAATTCCGGGCGTAACCAGCTCACCAGCGACCTGCTGGATACCCTGGCGAAAGGCAACGTGCGTGAGAAAAACGCCGCGCAGTATGGTCAGGCGCTCCAGGCGATGGAAGCCAGCAAATACGACGAGGCGCGCAAAGCGCTGCAACCGCTTCTGGCTGCCGACCCGAACAACCCGTGGTACCTCGATCTGTCGACGGATATCGATCTGGGCCAGAAGAAAACGGCCGATGCGATTAACCGTCTGAAGGGGGCGAAAGACGTCCGTACCAACCCGGTGCTGCAGCTTAACCTGGCGAACGCTTACTTACAGGGCGGTCAGCCTGGCGAAGCGGCGACCATTCTGAACCGCTATACCTTTAACAATAAAGACGATCAAAACGGCTGGGATTTGCTCGCTCAGGCGCAAGCCCAGCTCGGCAACCGCGATCAGGAGCTGGCGGCGCGTGCCGAAGGTTTTGCCCTGGTGGGCCGCCTCGATCAGGCAATTTCCGCGCTCAGCAGCGCCAGCTCGCAGGTCAAGCTCGGCAGCCTCCAGCAGGCCCGTTACGACGCGCGTATCGATCAGCTGCGCGGCCTGCAGCAGCGCTTTAAGCCGTACGAGAAGATGTAATAAAGGAGAATTCACGTCATGACAGACGCCGTAAAAATTTATCACAACCCTCGCTGCTCCAAGAGCCGCGATACCCTTAGCCTGCTGAAGTCTAACGGCGTTGAGCCGGAAGTGGTGCTGTACCTCGACACCCCACCTGACGCGCAAACCCTCCGCCAGCTGCTGCACATGCTGGGAATGGGCAGTGCAAGAGAGCTGATGCGCCAGAAAGAAGATCTGTACAAGTCGCTTAACCTGGATGACAGCCGCCTCACCGAGGCTGAGCTGATCCAGGCGATGGTTGAAAATCCAAAGCTGATTGAGCGCCCGATTGTGGTGGCGAACGGCCAGGCGCGCATTGGACGCCCGCCGGAAGACGTGCTCGAGATCCTCTAGTTCTTATGCCGCAGCGCTTCCAGAAAGGCCTGCGGCGTACTCTCTCCCAGCTTTTTCTGCGCTTTTCCGCGGTTGTAAAATTCGCACAGCTGGATCAACAGCTCGCCTGCCGGTTCACTGCTCAGACGCGGGATGATTTCACATAGCGGTAGATCAACCTGAACGGCTCGGTACTGCTGCGGATGCGCTGTCACGGTGGTATTACGCTCCTCAAGCTTCACCTCAAAACCTAAAGTCTCAACAGATTGAATATCAGCCGGACAGGCTGCCAGCGCGTCGTTCGCCCAGTGGGCCAGCAGCTGCGGAGAAATGCCCGCGTACAGCCGGGCGTAGCACCAGCCGCTCACGGGTTCACGCGCCCACAGCAGATGCTGTTCCCCGCCATCGTCCATATGCAGCGACAGAGGCTGATGATGTAACAGGAGTTTTTGCGGCACGATGCCTGCCTTCAGCGCCTTTTTCCCCTGCAACGTCGCGCCCTTCTGCTTTACCGAAGCCGGTTTGAGATAGCGATTCAGGGTCGCGCGGGACACGGCGATCCCGAGTCCGCTATTGACCATCTGCAGCAGTTCGTCCAGCGGGGCGCCAGTGATATCCCGTAGGGCATTGACCAGCGCAACCTGCTCCTGTCTCAATGCTTTGTGTATCACTTTTGGCGTCGTATGGTTATCCGAAACCTGCTCGCGGTTGCGCCAGCGCCTGACGGTAGTGACCGAAATACCCAGCTCGGTAGCAAGCTCTCTGTCGCTTTTATCTGACTGCTGAAGATAGCGACGGATGCGCGGCGTCGTGGTGGCATTAGCATGCAGTTTAATTTCCATCGCAGGATCCTCAAAACTAATCTTATGAGATTTATAATACAACAGCGATTGCTTTGTGACCGATTTCACCTTTCGCACGCCGCGCTTCACTGATAATCCCCAGACATAACACAAACAACACCCCTCAATCTTGTACGGAGTTCACATGAACAATGTTCTGGGATTTCTTGAAGCAAAACTGATGCCGCTGGCGGCCAAAACGGCCCAGCAGCGCCATCTCGGGGCAATTCGCGGCGCCTACGTGTCATTCATGCCGTTTATCATCGTCGGCTCTATTCTGCTGGTAATTTCGTCGTTCCCCAATCAAGCCTATCAGCAGTTTATGTCTCAGGCCTTTGGTGAGAGCTGGAGCGCCATTATTGAAATCCCGTTCAACGCGGTGTTCTCCACCATGTCGCTGTTCATCAGCTTCCTGGTGGCGTTCCGTCTGGCGGAGCACTATGGCGAGGATCGCATCTCCTGCGGCATCCTGGCGCTGGTCGCCTTTCTCATCCTGACACCCTTTATCAAAGTGGCGGAAAACGGCAGTATCACCGTCATTCCGGTGGAGTGGATTGGCAGCAAAGGGCTGTTCGTGGCGATGATCGGTTCCCTGCTGTGGACGGAACTGTTCTGCTGGCTCAAGCGCAAAAAACTGGTGATCAAAATGCCGGACGGCGTGCCTCCGGCGGTGCAGGAGTCGTTCGCCGCGCTGATCCCGGCCCTGCTGGTGATGATTCTGGTACTGGGTATCCGCATCGTGTTTGAAAACACCCACTACAACACCATCCACCAGTTTATTTACGAAGTGGTTGCCACGCCGGTGCGCCACTACGGCACCTCTTACTTTGGCGCGCTGATGACGGTGTTCAGCATCACCATTCTGTGGTCAGTGGGTATTAACTCCGGCTCGATGATCAACGGCATCATTCGCCCACTGTGGATGGAGAACCAGACCGACAACATCGCCGCGATTCAGGCAGGCGCGACGCCGCCGCACATTATTACTGAACAGTTTTTTGACATGATCTGGATGGGCGGCGCGGGGGCCACGCTGTCGCTGGTGATTGCGATGCTGATTTTCGCCCGCAGCAAAAACATGCGTGAAGTGGCGCGCCTCGGCGCCGGGGCATCGGTGTTTAACATCAACGAACCGATCCTGTTTGGCCTGCCGGTGATCATGAACCCGATCATGCTCATCCCGTTCAACCTGGTGCCGCTGGTGCTGGTCACCGTGCAGTATGCGGCGATGAAGATTGGCGCGGTTGCCGTCACCACCGGGGTGTTTATTCCCTGGACGCTGCCGCCGGTCATCAGCGGCTTTATCGTTACCGGACACCTGAGCGGCAGCGTCATGCAGCTTATCAACCTGCTGATTGGCGCCATGCTGTACCTGCCTTTTATGCGTATCGTGGACAAACAGTACCGCGCGGCGGAAATGGCCACCGTTACGCAAACCGACACCACCCTTGCAAAACAGGAGTAAAGCATGTGGGGAATTATCGCGACCTGGAGAATGGCGCTTGAAGGCGTTGCGGAGTCTGCGTCAGCGCTGGCTGCGGGAAAACCGGTCTCTGCGGCAGTTGTTGATGCCGTTGCCGCCGTCGAGGACTTTCCGTTTTACAAATCCGTCGGCTACGGCGGACTGCCCACCGAAAATGGCGAAGTGGAGCTGGACGCCGCCTACATGGACGGCGATACGCTGGCGTTTGGCGCCGTGGGCAACCTGGTGAATATAGCCAACCCGGTGCGCGTGGCGCATGCGTTAAGCCGCCAGCGCTACAACAGCCTGCTGGTCGGCCAGGGCGCGCGGGAATGGGCGCTGAGTCAGGGCTTCGCCGACAAAACCATGCTCACTGACCGCGCCATGCAGCACTACCGCAAGCGCTGCCGCGAGACGCTGGATAAGGGCTTAAGTCCTTACGACGGGCATGACACCGTCGGCATTATCGGACTCGATAAACAAGGGTCAATGAGCGTCGCCACCTCCACCAGCGGCCTGTTCATGAAGAAACGTGGTCGACTCGGGGATTCGCCCATTATTGGTTCCGGATTTTACTGCGACAGTGAAACCGGCGCCGCCACCGCCACGGGCGTCGGTGAAGATCTGATGAAAGGCTGCACCAGCTACGAAATTGTCCGCCGAATGGCGCAGGGTATGACGCCGCAGCAGGCGGCGGATTCAGTGGTGTTCGAGCTGGAAGACAAGCTGATGTCGCGCTTTGGCCGCGCGGGCGATCTTTCCGTGGTGTGCATGAACAAGAGAGGCGAGTTCGGGGCCGCCACCAACATCAAAACGTTCTCGTTTGTGGTGGCGACGGCTCGCCAGCCCCTCACCGTTTTTCGTACCGAACGCCTGCGGGAGAAAACGCATTATTACGCCGTAGACGATGAGTGGATGCAGGCCTATGCCGCGCGGATCCGCGCGCCGATTGAGGAATCATGATGATTACGTATCAGTTTATCAACGCGCTTTCTGACGCTGCTCCGCAAAGCCATTTGATTGCGTCCGCCTCCTGTACGCATTTGCCCGAAACGGCGCTTGTCGCGGAAATGCGCGAGTCTGCCAGCATCGCTGACACCCGCTTTGGCTGCGCCCCGTTTGCCCGGATCACCCTACTGCCGGATGCCCTCTGGCAGGATAGCCTGACCGAAGGATTGCTGACGGCGCTGCGCCCGCTGCTGGCCTCGCCCGTCAGCCCCGAGCTGATACTGGACGTTACTGCTATCGACGATGTGGTGCTGGCGCAGGTGCTGCGCTTTCTCTTTAATCAGGCGCACAGGCTGAGCGACCTGAAGCTGAAGAAAACGGATGAATCGGCGGTGCGACTTGCGAACATCACCGCCCTCTGCCTGCCGGAACAGCAGGCAAAACTGGAGGGTGTTTTCCGCCAGCAGCAGGCCATCGCCCACGGCATGGTCGCGGCGCGACGTCTGGCGGATATCCCGTCCGACCGATGCACGCCGCAGTTTGTGGTGGAAGAGGCGCAAAGGCACTGTGCCGCCTTCCCCGCCCTGCGCTGCGAAGTGCTGAACGAAAAGGCTATTGCTGAGCAGGGTCTGGGGCTGCTGCAGGCCGTTGGCAAAGGGGCGACCTGTCCGCCGCGCCTGCTGGCTATTCATTATGACGGCGTCAACGACGGCCCGGTGCGCTGCTATGTGGGAAAAGGCATTACCTTCGATACCGGTGGCCTGTGGCTGAAGGAAGGCGCGGGCATGTACACCATGAAATACGACATGTGCGGTGCGGCTAACGTGCTGGGCCTGATGCTGACCGTGGCAGAGCTGGGGTTACCCGTGCGCATCATGGGCGTGCTGGCGCTGGCAGAAAACGCCATCGGCCCCGACGCCATGCAGCCCGGCACGGTGGCGACGGCCTGCAACGGCATCACGGTTGAAATCAACAACACCGATGCCGAAGGCCGACTGGTGCTGGCGGACGCCATCGCCTGGGCCAGCCAGCGCCATCCGCAGGCGCGCTATATTATTGATATGGCGACCTTAACCGGCGCGGTCGTGAAGGCGCTGGGGTATGAATTGAGCGGATTAATGACGCAGGATGAACCGCTGCGCGCGACGCTGACGCTGGCGGGTAAGCAGAGCGGCGATGAAGTGTGGTCCCTGCCGCTGGATGCGCGGCTGAAAAAACAGACCGACAGCGCCATCGCCGATCTGTGCAACACGCCGACCAACAATGCGGCGATCAGCGCCTCGGCAGCGTGGCTGCTGCACCACTTTTGCCCGCCGACGATCCCGTGGGCGCATCTGGACATTAGCGGTACGGCGCTGTGGCGAGAGAGCGGCAGGAGCGTGGCGTCGGGAAGACCAATTCCGCTTTTGGTTGAGCACTTGCTGGGGGATGTCTAATTTTCGTAGGCCCGGTAAGGCGTAGCCGCCACCGGGCGAACAAACTCAAAGCTTGAGAATATCTTTCACAAACGGAATGGTCAGCTTGCGCTGGGCGGTAATGGAGGCGCGATCGAGCTGATCGAGCGTGTCAAACAGCGTGCGCATTTCGCGATCCAGCCGCTTGAGCAGGAAGCGCCCCACGTCCTCCGGCAGCTCAAACCCGCGCTGCTTTGCGCGCAGCTGTAACGCCTGAAGCTTATCTTCATCCGACAGCGGCTGAAGCTTGTAGATTTGCCCCCAGTCCAGACGAGACGCCAGGTCCGGCAGCCCCAGATTGAGCTGTCTCGGCGGACGATCGCCGGTGATCAGCAGCCGGGTTTTGCCCGACTCCAGAATGCGGTTATAGAGGTTAAAGATCGCCATTTCCCACGGCTCGTCCCCCGCCACGCATTCGATATTATCGATGCAGACCAGCGAGAGATGTTCCATTCCCTCCAGCACCTCAGGTACGAACCAGGTGCGTTTATCCAGCGGCACGTAGCCTACCGCATCTCCGCGCGCCGAAAGTTCCGCGCAGGCGGCATGCAGCAGGTGGCTGCGCCCCGCGCCTTCGCGTGACCAGATATAGATGTATCCGCTGTGATCCTGGCGCAGCACGTTTTGCAGTGCAGCCAGTAAAGAGGGGTTATCACCCGGCCAGAAACTCGCGAAAGTTTCGTCGTCAGGGAGATAGAGTGGCAGAGAGAGCTGTGCCGGTCCGTTCAGAAATACCTCAACCAGAGATCCTACGTAAAATCGGAATGGAGTTTAACACGGAACCTGCAAGGAGAGAACCGGGCGATCCCTCGCCCGGTAATACGATCAATGTGACGCTTTTTCGCTGTCGTCCGCGTCCAGAATTTCCTCTTCCGGGCGGATGACCGAGATCAGCTTGAAGATCAGGCTCAGGCCCACGCCGACGATGGTCGCCAGCGCCATGCCCTTCAGCTCGGCCGCACCAATGTGCACCTTCGCACCGCTCACGCCGATGATCAGGATAACGGAGGTCAGGATCAGGTTTTGCGCCTTGCTGTAATCCACTTTGGATTCAATCAGCACGCGAATACCGGAGGCGCCGATCACGCCGTACAGCAGCAGAGAAACGCCGCCCATTACCGGTACCGGAATGATCTGAATCGCTGCCGCCAGTTTACCGACGCAGGAGAGCAGAATGGCGATGATCGCCGCGCCGCCGATAACCCAGGTACTGTAGACGCGGGTAATCGCCATCACGCCGATGTTCTCGCCGTAGGTGGTGTTTGGCGTCGAGCCGAAGAAACCGGAGATGATGGTGGAGAAACCGTTCGCAAACATGGAGCGGTGCAGACCCGGGTCGCGGATTAAATCGCGCTTAACGATGTTCGCCGTCACCACCAGGTGGCCGACGTGCTCCGCAATCACCACCAGCGCCGCAGGCAGAATGGTGAAAATAGCAAACCATTCAAAGCGTGGCGTATAGAAGGTTGGCAGCGCGAACCAGTGGGCCTGAGCGATCGGGGTGGTGTCCACCACGCCCATCGCGAAGGAGAGCGCATAGCCCGCCAGCACGCCGATCAGGATCGGGATAATCGCCATGAAGCCGCGGAACAGCACGGAGCCAAACACCGTTACGCCCAGCGTTACCAGCGAGATGATAATGGTTTTGGAATCCGGTGACTGGCCGTCAGCAGGCAGCAGACCGGCCATATTCGCCGCGACGCCCGCCAGCTCAAGACCGATGACGGCAACGATTGCGCCCATCGCCGCAGGGGGGAACATCACGTCCAGCCAGCCGGTACCGGCTTTCTTCACAATGAAGGACACCACGCAGAACAGGACGCCACACATGATAAAGCCGCCCAGCGCGACTTCATAACCCAGCGGCAGCAGCAGTAACACCGGCGAGATAAAGGCGAAGCTCGACCCGAGATACGCCGGGATTTTGCCTTTACAGATAAAGAGGTACAGCAGCGTACCAATGCCGTTAAACAGCAGCACGGTGGCTGGGTTAATGTGGAACAGGATTGGCACCAGCACGGTTGCGCCAAACATGGCGAACAGGTGCTGCAAACTAAGCGGGATAGTCTGTAAAAGCGGCGGTCTTTCACTCACCCCGATAGCACGGCGCGTCATAGTGTTTTCCTCTGTGTAGTATTGTTGGTGTTTTATTCAAAAAAAAGCCGACTATCAAAGTCGGCTTATTTATCGTTATTCGATTATTTCGTACCAAAGATCTTATCGCCGGCATCGCCGAGCCCCGGGATGATGTACCCGTGCTCGTTCAGCCCCTGGTCGATAGAGGCGGTATACAGCTCAACGTCCGGGTGCGCTTTTTCCAGCGCCGCGATCCCTTCCGGAGCAGCAACCAATACCAGCACCTTAATGCTGTTACAGCCCGCGTTTTTCAGCAGGTCGATGGTGGCGATCATAGAGCCACCGGTCGCGAGCATTGGGTCAACCACCAGCGCCATACGCTCGTCGATGTTAGACACCAGCTTCTGGAAGTAAGGAACAGGCTCAAGGGTTTCTTCGTTACGGTAGATACCCACCACGCTGATACGCGCGCTTGGCACGTGCTCCAGCACGCCTTCCATCATGCCGAGACCGGCACGCAGGATTGGCACCACGGTAATTTTCTTACCTTTGATCTGCTCAACCTGCACCGGGCCGTTCCAGCCTTCGATGGTGACTTTTTCTGTTTCCAGATCAGAGGTCGCTTCGTAGGTCAGCAGGCTGCCGACTTCAGATGCCAGTTCGCGAAAACGCTTCGTGCTGATGTCATGCTCACGCATCAGGCCCAACTTGTGTTTAACGAGTGGGTGTTTCACTTCCACAATCTTCATTCTCTTTCTCCTCTGAGGTGGCGTCCGCAAAAAAATCGCGGGATTATACCGCTTTTTTCAGATTAGGCCATACCCATGTTGCTTGACAGGGATCAAGCAAAGACAAAAAAGCCGGAGACTGGGCTCCGGCTTTTTTGCGGGGTTCTGCCGGGTGGCGCTTAGAGCTGCTCTCCGTTGCTGGCAATCACCTGCTTATACCAGTCGAACGATTTCTTTTTACTGCGGTTCAGCGTGCCGTTGCCTTCATTGTCTTTATCCACAAAGATAAAGCCGTAGCGTTTTTTCATTTCGCCCGTGCCGGCAGACACCAGGTCGATACAGCCCCAAGGGGTGTAGCCCATCAGATCCACGCCATCTTCCACCACCGCTTTTTTCATCTCGCGGATGTGGGCGGCCAGATAATCAATACGGTACTGGTCGTTCACCGTGCCGTCGCTCTCCTGCACGTCGATCGCGCCAAAGCCGTTCTCAACGATAAACAGCGGCAGCTGGTAGTGATCCCAGAACCAGTTCAGGGAGTAGCGCAGCCCGACCGGGTCAATCTGCCAGCCCCAGTCGGATTTCTGGACGTACGGGTTAGAGACCAGGCTCTTGCTTTCGTCGTAATCCAGCTGCGGGTTATCCGCCGTCGCCTTGGTGGCGAAGGACATGTAGTAGCTGAAGCCGATGTAATCGACGCAGCCCTGCGTCAGCGCGGCTTTATCTTCTTCGGTTATATCCAGCGCGAAGCCGCGACGTTCGAAGTAGTTGAGCAGGTGCTGCGGGTACCTGCCGCGCACGTGCACGTCGGTAAACCAGTAGCGGCGGTGCATGGCGTTCATCGCCATCATCATATCGTCCGGCGCACAGGTCAGCGGGTAGATAGGACACATGGCAATCATGCAGCCAATCTGCAGCGACGGGTTAATCTCGCGCCCCGCCTTCACCGCCAGGGCGCTGGCCACCAGCTCATAGTGCGCCGCCTGGAACATCACCGGTTCACGGTCTTCACCCGGCGCGTACTTCAGCCCGGAGTTCGTAAACGGCGCAAAGTCTTCGTGGAAGTTAGCCTGGTTGTTGATCTCGTTGAAGGTCATCCAGTACTTCACCTTATGCTGGTAGCGCTGGAACACCACTTTTGCAAAACGAACGAAGAAGTCGATCAGCTTACGGTTGCGCCAGCCACCGTATTCGGTGACCAGATGGAAAGGCATCTCGAAGTGAGAAAGAGTGATAACCGGTTCGATGCCGTACTTCAGGCATTCGTCGAACAGATCGTCATAGAATTTCAGGCCAGCCTCGTTAGGCTCAAGCTCGTCGCCTTTCGGGAAGATCCGCGTCCAGGCAATAGAGGTGCGGAAGCATTTGAACCCCATCTCGGCAAAGAGTCTGATGTCTTCTTTATAGCGGTGGTAGAAATCGATGGCTTCATGGTTAGGATAATTTTTCCCCTCCAGCACGCCGTTGGTGATTTCACGCGGCACGCCGTGCGCCCCCGCGGTCATGACATCGGCAACGCTCACGCCCTTGCCGCCCTCTTTCCAGCCGCCTTCCAGCTGGTGCGCCGCAACGGCCCCGCCCCACAGAAAATCTGCTTTAAATCCTGACATTCGCTTTCCCTCATTCTGCGTTATTTTCTGCAAAAACAATTACAGAAACCGGTTTCAGTTCGATGATGTGCAAAGGGCATAGCTGTTGCAAGCAGTTCTCAGAAACCGGTTTCATTTTCGTGAACAGAGTCAAGTTTGGCTGCATTCATAAGGCACACAGAAAAAAAGATCCCCACGTCCAGAATAGGCTCGCAAACGTTTGCCTGGACTGTTAGAATTGCGCCGATTTTTCTTACTAGCTATGCAATCGCGTGGGGATTTAAGCCGTGACCAACAAAACTTCTCTCAGCTACAAAGATGCCGGTGTTGATATTGACGCAGGTAATGCGCTGGTTGACCGAATCAAAGGTGTGGTGAAAAAAACCCGCCGCCCGGAAGTGATGGGTGGTCTGGGTGGATTCGGCGCACTGTGCGCGCTGCCGCAAAAATATCGTGAACCTGTTCTGGTCTCGGGTACTGACGGTGTAGGCACCAAACTGCGCCTGGCGATGGATTTAAAACGTCACGACACGATCGGTATCGATTTGGTCGCGATGTGCGTGAATGACCTGGTGGTACAGGGCGCAGAGCCGTTGTTCTTCCTCGATTACTACGCGACCGGCAAACTGGACGTGGATACCGCTGCCAGCGTGATTAACGGTATCGCCGAAGGCTGTCTGCAGTCCGGCTGTGCGCTTGTCGGTGGTGAAACCGCGGAAATGCCGGGCATGTATCACGGCGAAGATTATGACGTCGCGGGCTTCTGCGTCGGCGTAGTAGAAAAATCAGAAATTATCGACGGCAGCAAAGTGGCCGATGGCGATGTGCTGATCGCGCTGGCCTCCAGCGGCCCGCACTCCAACGGCTACTCCCTGGTGCGTAAAATCCTCGAAGTGAGCGGCTGTGACCCGCTGACGACCGAGCTTGACGGCAAACCGCTGGCTGACCATCTGCTGGCGCCGACCCGCATCTACGTGAAAAACGTGCTTGAGCTTATCGAGAACGTCGACGTTCACGCTATCGCTCACCTGACCGGCGGCGGCTTCTGGGAAAACATCCCGCGCGTCCTGCCGGACAACACCCAGGCGGTGATCGACGAATCGTCATGGCAGTGGCCAGCCGTGTTTAACTGGCTGCAGACCGCGGGCAACGTGAGCTCTCACGAAATGTACCGCACCTTTAACTGCGGCGTGGGCATGGTTATCGCCCTGCCGGCAAGCGAAGCGGATAAAGCGGTTAAGCTGCTGACTGAAAAAGGTGAAAACGCGTGGAAAATCGGTACGATTAAAGCTTCCGATTCCGAACAGCGTGTGGTCATTGAATGAAAAACATCGTGGTGCTCATTTCCGGCAACGGAAGCAATTTGCAGGCCATCATAGACGCCTGCAAACAGAAGAAAATCAATGGCACCATTCGGGCAGTTTTCAGCAACAAGGCCGACGCGTTCGGCCTTGAGCGCGCGCGGGAAGCGAACATTCCCGCGCACGCGCTGGAAGCCAGCCAGTTCGCCGGGCGTGAAGCCTTTGACCGCGAGCTGGTGCATGAGATTGATGCCTACGCGCCGGACGTGGTCGTGCTGGCGGGCTATATGCGTATTCTGAGCCCGGCCTTCGTCGAACACTTCGCCGGTCGTCTGCTGAATATCCACCCTTCCCTGCTGCCAAAATATCCCGGCCTGCATACCCATCGTCAGGTTCTGGAAAACGGCGATGAGGAGCACGGTACCTCCGTGCATTTCGTTACCGACGAGCTGGACGGCGGTCCGGTGATCCTGCAGGCGAAAGTTCCGGTCTTTGACGGCGACAGCGAAGAAGACGTGACCGAACGCGTGCAGACCCAGGAACACGCCATTTACCCGCTGGTGGTCAGCTGGTTTGTCGACGGGCGTCTCGAGATGCGCGACGGTGCAGCCTGGCTGGACGGCGTGAAGTTACCCCCGCAGGGTTATGCGGCCGAAGAGTAGTTTGTTATGTCGGGTGGCGCTGCTGCGCTTACCCGACCTGTACATTGCATTATCCGATATCCCCTTCTCCAACCTTCTAAAATCCCCAACAAAAAAAATAACTGTCATACTTTTCTGGCACTGTTGGACATATCGTGGAATTGCTCGCCATAATAAGGACGAGACGGATTTACCACGTCCTGTGATTGAACTGGAGTGTGAGCTGTAATGGGTCAGGAAAAGTTATATATCGAGAAAGAGCTAAGCTGGTTAGCATTCAACGAACGTGTACTCCAGGAAGCGGCAGACAAAAGTAACCCGCTTATCGAGCGCATGCGTTTTTTGGGCATTTATTCCAACAACCTGGATGAGTTCTACAAGGTTCGCTTTGCCGAGCTGAAAAGACGCATCATCATCAGCGAAGAACAGGGCTTAAACTCGCACTCGCGGCATCTGCTGGGCAAAATCCAGTCCCGCGTGCTGAAAGCCGATCAGGAATTTGACGGCCTGTATAACGAACTGCTGCTGGAGATGGCGCGCAATCAAATCTTCCTGATTAACGAACGCCAGCTTTCCGTTAACCAACAAAACTGGCTGCGCCACTACTTCAAACACTACCTGCGCCAGCACATTACCCCGATTCTCATCAACCGCGAAACCGATCTGGTTCAGTTCCTGAAAGATGATTACACCTACCTGGCGGTGGAAATTATTCGCGGTGAGTCTATCCGTTACGCGCTGCTGGAGATCCCGTCCGACAAGGTGCCCCGTTTTGTGAACCTGCCGCCGGAAACCCCGCGCAGACGCAAGCCGATGATCCTGCTGGACAACATCCTGCGCTACTGCCTGGACGACATCTTCAAAGGCTTCTTCGATTACGATGCGTTAAACGCCTATTCGATGAAGATGACCCGTGACGCCGAATATGACCTGGTGCACGAGATGGAAGCCAGCCTGATGGAGCTGATGTCCTCCAGCCTGAAACAGCGCCTGACGGCCGAGCCGGTGCGCTTTGTCTATCAGCGCGATATGCCGGACGCCATGGTGGAGATGCTGCACGATAAACTGACCATTTCGCGCTATGACTCCATCGTGCCGGGCGGTCGTTACCACAACTTTAAAGACTTTATTGGCTTCCCGAACGTCGGCAAAGCCAATCTGGTGAACAAGCCGCTGCCGCGCCTGCGCCATCTGTGGTTCGATAAATTCCGCAACGGATTCGACGCCATTCGCGAACGCGACGTGCTGCTTTACTATCCGTATCACACGTTTGAGCACGTGCTCGAACTGCTGCGTCAGGCCTCGTTCGATCCGAGCGTGCTGGCGATCAAAATCAACATCTACCGCGTGGCAAAAGATTCCCGCATCATCGACGCGATGATCCACGCGGCGCACAACGCCAAAAAAGTAACCGTGGTGGTTGAGCTGCAGGCGCGCTTCGACGAAGAGGCCAACATTCACTGGGCGCGACGTCTGACGGAAGCCGGTGTGCACGTGATCTTCTCCGCGCCGGGGCTGAAAATTCACGCCAAGCTGTTCCTGATTTCCCGTAAAGAGGGTGACGATGTGGTGCGTTATGCCCACATCGGTACCGGGAACTTTAACGAGAAAACGGCGCGAATTTATACCGACTACTCGCTCTTAACCGCCGACGCCCGCATTACTAACGAAGTGCGCCGGGTCTTTAACTTTATCGAAAACCCGTACCGTCCGGTGAGCTTTGACTATCTGCTGGTCTCGCCGCAGAACTCGCGCCGCCTGCTGTACGATATGATCGATAAAGAGATCGCCAATGCCCAAAAAGGGCTGTCGTCCGGCATCACGCTGAAGCTTAACAACCTGGTCGACAAAGGGCTGGTGGACAGGCTGTACGCGGCGTCCAGCTCAGGCGTGCCGGTTAACCTGCTGATCCGCGGCATGTGCTCGCTGATCCCGGAACTGGAAGGCATCAGCGACAATATTCGTGTGATCAGCATTGTTGACCGTTACCTGGAACACGATCGGATCTATATTTTTGATAATGCGGGTGATAAACAGGTCTATCTCTCTTCGGCAGACTGGATGACGCGCAATATTGACTACCGTATTGAAGTCGCGGCACCGCTGCTGGATCCGCGTCTGAAGCAGCAGATCCTCGACATCATCGAGATTCTGTTCAGCGATACCGTGAAAGCACGCTATATCGACAAAGAACTCAGTAACCGCTATGTGCCGCGCGGCAACCGCCGCAAAGTGCGGTCGCAACTGGCGATTTACGATTATATCAAATCACTCGAGCAACCCGATTAACCTATGCCGATAAATGATAAGACCCCACGCCCGCAGGAATTCGCCGCGGTCGACCTTGGCTCTAACAGTTTCCACATGGTCATCGCCCGTGAGGTGGATGGCGCGCTGCAGATCATCGGTCGTCTGAAGCAGCGCGTACACCTGGCGGATGGTCTTGATGAACGCAGCATGCTCAGCGAAGAGGCGATGGAGCGCGGGTTAAACTGCCTGTCGCTGTTTGCTGAACGCCTGCAGGGCTTCTCGCCCTCCAGCGTGTGCATCGTGGGCACTCATACCCTGCGCCAGGCCCTGAACGCCCCGGAGTTCCTTAAGCGGGCAGAAAAAGTGATCCCCTACCCGATTGAGATCATCTCCGGCAACGAGGAAGCGCGTCTGATTTTCATGGGCGTTGAGCACACCCAGCCGGAAAAAGGCCGCAAGCTGGTTATCGATATCGGCGGTGGCTCAACGGAGCTGGTGATCGGCGAAGATTTTGAGCCGCGCCTGGTGGAAAGCCGCCGTATGGGCTGCGTCAGCTTCGCGCAGATGTATTTCCCGGGCGGCACCATCACCCGCGAGAACTTCCAGCGCGCGCGTATGGCGGCTGTCCAGAAGCTGGAAAACCTGGCCTGGCAGTACCGTATTCAGGGCTGGAACGTGGCGCTGGGCGCGTCGGGCACCATCAAGGCGGCGCATGAAGTGCTGCTGGCGATGGGTGAAAAAGACGGGTTTATCACGCCCGAACGCCTGACGTTGCTGACCGAAGAAGTGCTGAAGCATAAAAGTTTTGACGCCTTAAGCCTGCCGGGTCTTTCCGACGAGCGTAAAGCGGTATTCGTGCCGGGGCTGGCTATTCTCTGCGGCGTGTTTGATGCCCTCGCCATAAAAGAGCTGCGTCTGTCGGACGGCGCGCTGCGTGAAGGCGTGCTGTATGAGATGGAAGGCCGCTTCCGCCATCAGGATATTCGCAGCCGCACCGCGCAAAGCCTGGCCAACCAGTACAACATCGACCGTGAACAGGCGAAGCGCGTGCTGGACACCACGGTGCAGATGTATGAACAGTGGCAGGAGCAAAATCCTAAGCTGGCGCACCCGCAGCTTGCCGCGCTGTTGAAATGGGCCGCGATGCTGCACGAGGTGGGGCTGAACATCAACCACAGCGGGATGCACCGCCATTCGGCCTATATTCTGCAAAACAGCGATCTGCCTGGCTTCAACCAGGAGCAGCAAACCATGATGGCCACCCTGGTGCGTTATCACCGCAAAGCCATCAAGCTCGACGACCTGCCGCGCTTTACGCTGTTCAAGAAAAAACAGTTCCTGCCGCTTATTCAGCTCCTGCGCCTTGGCGTATTGCTCAATAACCAGCGCCAGGCCACCACCACGCCGCCCACGCTGAAGCTTAAAACCGACGACCATCACTGGACGCTGAGCTTCCCGCACGACTGGTTCAGCCAGAACGCGCTGGTCCTGCTGGACCTGGAAAAAGAGCAGCAGTACTGGGAAGCGGTCACCGGCTGGCTGCTTAAGATTGAAGAAGAGAGCGCTGACGTCGCCGCGTAACGGTTCAGGCGTCCGCGCAGGACGCCTCTGCTTCCGGCAATGACTCAAGCGGCACCGGTCTGCCAATCAGATAGCCCTGCACATAATCGATGCCTAGCGCGTGAACCGCGCTACGTATCTCTTCGGTTTCAACATACTCCGCCACCACCAGCATCTTTTTCATGCGCGCCAGATGGCAGATAGACGCCACAATCTGATAATCCAGACTGTTATTGACGATATTGCGAATAAAGCTGCCGTCAATCTTGAGAATATCCGCATCCACGCTTTTCAGCCGCGCATAGCTCGCATAGCCGGTGCCAAAATCATCAATCGCAATACGTACCCCCATTTTCTGCAGCTGCCGGAGGATGTGTTGCGCCTGCTCCGCATTGCAAAAGGTGCTGCACTCCGTCACTTCAAAGATTAGCTGCCACGGCTCAATGGCGTATTTCGCCAGCAGGCGGCTCACCTCAAGCGGAAACTGCACCCGACACACGGTCGACGGGGCCAGATTAATGGCAAAGCGCTGGCCGGGCAGTCTTTCGCGATGCGCGGCGAGAAAGCGCAGGGTGTGCTCGAGCACCCACAAATCTACCCGAGAAGAGAGACCAAACTCCTGCGCGACGGGCAGGAACTGGTCGGGGGAGATCAATAGCCCGTTGATATCCGGCATCCGGAGCAGGACTTCGTGATAGCAATCGCCACGCATGCCGCGAACGGGTTGAACCAGCAGGGTGAATTCGTCGTTATCAAGCGCCTTTTGCAGGCGGCTCATCATCGCGACTTTATCCTTCAGGTTGCGCTGCAAATGGACGGCACCCCGCTGCTGAAGGTTTTCCGGATGGTTGGAGGAGAGAGACAGGTCGGCAACCACGCCCAGCTCGCCCAGCACCAGATAAAGATGGTTAACCGGGGACCGGACATAGCAATAGCTCACGCCCACCTGCGGCTGCAGCGGCATGCCGTCCCAGACAAAGCGGAACTGCTTGATATGCTCGTCCAGGGCTTCAATCCGCTGCTGGTGCGATTCCGCGTTGAGCCGTACCGCCAGGTCATACCCGGTCAGGTGATACACCAGCTCATTGGGCTGGAGAATGCCATTCACCCACTGCGCCAGCTGCTGCTTGTACTGAATCCGCAGCAACACGCCGTAATTTCGGCCCAGAATTTCCAGCTCCGGAATGCGCAGCAGGCAGAGCGCCGACCACGGGTTTTTCGCCAGATCGCGCGACAGCGCCCGCAGGTTAGGCATATGAACGACCGGGTCGAGCAGCGCCAGCCTGCGGGAGCGTTTGTTCGCCGCGCGCTGCCGTGTTGCCAGCATCGACATATAAATCACCACGAAGGAGAAGACCAGGTAACTGGAAGAGGTGATCGCCAGCTGAATGTCATACCCCGGATTTACCGGGATATAGCGATAAAAATAGTGAATAGACACCAGCAGTATCGGCGTCCAGATAAGCGAAATCAGCTTATAGCCAAAACGCATCGCGCCCCAGAGCATCACCGGCATCAGCAGGGAAAGAGTGTAGTTGGTGGTGAAAATGGAGCTGTTCTCATTCATCGGAATCAGCAGCAGCGAAAGCAGCACGCCAAGCGCGATAGCCCACACCAGCAACTCAACGACCGTCACCTTTTTGTCTATCTCGGAACGGATCTGCGAGAGAAGGCTTTTGATATAGCGCGGATGTCGAAGCAGGCGGATCAGCAGATAGCTCAGCGGCACGCCCGTTAGCCCGCTGACCAGCAGCGTCTGATAGTTGATGAGCGTGCGAATATTGAGGGGATTTAATCCCGCAAGGCTCTGACGGCTCTCATACACGCCTAAATACACCGCAAACTGAAACAGCACCAGAAATAGCGTCGCGGGGCAGAACGCCTGCCAGAAGATGCGCTGCGCCATCAGCCGCACGTCGCCGTACGCGGTCATATTCCGTCTGGGCGCAAACACCCGGTAGCCACCCCAGCTGAGCACTAAAGGGACGACAAAATGGAGGATCCCCGCGACGGTTTCAAACATCCCGACCGACGGGTAATAGCGGATAAACAGCGACAATACGATCCCGGGCAGCGCTTCCAGGCCAAAGAACATCATCAGCGAAAGCAAAAATGAGAGGGGGAAATAATAGAGTGCCGCAATGCCGTCGCCCAGCTGCGTGAATGTATTCGCGATGCTCAGCACGGGAAGTAAAACCACAGGCAAAATAAGCGGTAATGCCCACCAGCGGTTTTCATTTTTTTTCAGGAAAGCCAGAATGTTCATAGATGCCCGGTTAAACCCCTTTCGCTCCAGAGGGAAAATAAAGACAGGCATCCAACCTGACGTACGCGCCGCCCGGCGGCGTGCGGGGCGAACAGTATGGAGGAAGGATTTTAAATATCAGGGCCGGGAAGCCGTTGACTTAAATCAAACTACTTTACGCAAATAACTTTTTGCGGCATTTTTTTGAAATTATTTTCTTCATATTATCAATATGGTAAATGCATTAATTAATTTCAATAACATTAATCAATGTAAACATTGACGGTTATTTACACACTTCAGAATTGACCCCATCTTCCCCCTGTGCCTTAATATCCTTGTCGCCCAAAAGGGCTTATCCAGGAAAAACAGAGTGAGTCAGGTCACGCGTATGCGAAAACGACATCAATTTAATACCCGAATGACCCGCATCATACTGCTCATCAGCTTCCTGTTTTTCTTTGGCCGCTTCGTTTACTCTTCAATTGGTGCCTGGTACCACCATCAGGACAAAACCCAGTCGCAGCAATCCAGCCTGACCGTCGACACCACCGATCGCTAAACTGCCGCAGGATGCTGCACGAGCCGAATAATGGCCGCGATCCCTTTGCTGAGGATTTTATCCTGTCGCATTACCACCGCCAGCTGCCGCAGCAGCATGGGCGTAAGCGACATCACGCATAGCCCTTCGCGATCGGCATCCTGTTCGACCGCCATTCGCGGCACAATACTGTAGCCCAGCCCCGCGCGAACCATGCGTTTGATCGCCTCGATGCTGCCAAGCTGCATCACCGGTGCGATCGCTAATCCATTAGCCGCAAACCAGCCATCGATCAGCGCCCGGGTACCGCTGCCTGATTCAAAGGCAATCAGCGGCTGAGCGTGCAGCGCCTCCGGGGTAAAGTCCCTGAAAGCATCCTGCTGCTCCCGCGACGCGATAAAGACAAACTCTTCGTCCATCACCGGCATGACGTCCAGCGCTCTGCCGCTCACCGGCAGCGTCACCAGCCCCATATCGAGCCGGTTCTCTTCGATGGCCCTGACGATGTCGAGGGTGTTGCCCGTCGTCACCCCCACGCTCAGGAGCGGATAGTCCTGGCGCAGCTTCTCCAGCAGCGGGGGCAGAAAATGGATGCAGGCCGTTGCCCCCGTGCCAAGCGTAATGGTGCCGCTCACATCGTGGCTGAATGCGCTCACGGACCGAATGGCGGCATCCACCGCCTGCTGAATACGCTCCCCATGCGCCAGCAACGCTTCTCCGGCAGGAGTCGCCTTTATCCCTCGCCCGGTACGCTCCACCAGCCGCGTTTGCAGAAATTGCTCCAGCTGGCGTATTTGCAGGCTGACGGCGGGCTGGGAAATACCCAGCACATCCGCTGCCGCTGAAAAGCTGCCGCGCTGGATCACCAGACGGAACGTGGCGAGATAGCCCAGATTAAGCGTTGTCATTCAAAGTTTCTCTTATACCGCGCATAAGGTTGCTGCCCTGCCAGCACAATAGCGCGCGAGTTATGCTCAGGACAACTGCATAACGGAATGAAAAACAATGGAAACACCCGCCCTGCCACGCCGCCTCGCCCTCACGGCGGGATGTAATCAGCTTATCAACTGGGGGATCTCGTTTTATATGCCCGGCACCTTTGCAATGGCGATTTCAGCCGACCGGGGATGGTCATCACCGCAAATTTACCTCGGCCTGACGCTGGCGATGCTGGTGATGGCGGCGGTTTCTCCGTTTGTCGCCCGCCTGCTGGCACGCTTTGGCGGTCAGAAAGTGGTGATGAGCGGCACGTTGCTGATCGCCGCAAGCTGCGCAGGGATGGCGTATACCCAGACGCTTTTTGGCTGGTACTGCGCCTGGCTTATCGGCGGCACAGGGATGCGCCTGTCGCTGTACGACGCGCTGTTCGCCGGGCTGGTAAACCTCTACGGGCAGCAGGCGCGAAGAACGATCTCACGCGTCACGCTGGCGGGCGGGCTGGCCTCCGCCGTTTTCTGGCCGCTGGGTGATGCCCTGCTTCAGGTCATGAGCTGGCAGGAGGCGCTGCGCGTCTATGCTCTCTTCGGCCTGCTGAGCGCGATGCTGATTCGAACGCTTCCCCGGCAAAGGCTGACGGTGACGACAAAGGTCACCGCGCCGCCGCTGAACAACGAGCGGCATAACGCCTGGCTTTATGCTGCCTTCATTGCCCTCATCACCTTTGTCTCTAACGGCACATCCACCCATCTGCCGGAGTTTATTGCCCACTTTGGCCTGCCGGTCGCCATCGGCATGCTGTGGGGGATCGGCCAGACGGGCGCCCGCTCGCTGGAAGTGCTGGCGGGTGCCCGCTTAACCCCCTTCAAACTCACGCTTTTTACCGCGATCGCCATGCCGCTCTGCTTTCTACTGGGGATAAGCAGCGCCCTGTTTGCGTGGTGTGCAGCCGGGTTTGTGCTGGGCTACGGCGCCATCAACGGGCTGGTCACCATCGTAAAAGCCACCCTGCCGCTGGAGCTGTTTAGCACCGAAAGCTATGCCCGCCGCACGGGGATGCTGCTGATCCCAGGCCAGCTAATGGCGGCAGCCTCACCGTTTGCCTATGCGTGGCTGAATAAAACCCTGGGGATCGCGGGTGCAATGTGGGTTTCAACGGGGCTGACGCTGGTGATTGCCGGGGTGGCGATAGCGATTGTGCGCCGTCCAGGCAGGCAAACTGTATCGCACTGTATCCAGAGCGCCACGCTGACAAACGGGTACAAAACGCCGCCTCCGGCAAATATCTCCGATACATAAAAATGGTTTTCTTTCCCTGTCGCCATTCAGAACCGATGAGGAGAGAACCCATGATTCGTCGTTATGCACTTATCCCCCTGCTTGTCCTGGCATCTGTAGCCCATGCCCGGGCCACACCGCTGGACAGCCTGAGCGCCGCGGACGTGAACGGCCCCGCCGCCGTTGCGCCGCTGGCGCAGCCGCAGCCGCCCGCAAAGCTGATAGTCGATCCCCCGCTTGCCGGGCCGCTGAGCAAAGGCGCGGTGTTTATTCAGTACCGTGCCGAAAACCTGCGCATCGAGCCGGTATTCGGCCCCGAAGCGCTCAAGGTTACCCCGCGCATCGGGCACATTCACGTGGTGGTGGATGACGCGCCTTGGCACTGGGCTGACGCCAGCGGAGAGCCGGTGATCCTGGTGGGGCTGCCCGCCGGTAAACACAAGGTGACAATTATTCTGGCCGACCCGACGCACAAGCCGCTCGACCACAAAACCGTTGAATTCACCGTCCCGCCCCACGCGGCGGTCCACCATTTTTAAGGAGTCTGAAGATGAAAGCACTGTCTGTAGTGACGGCAGGCCTGCTGGCGCTTTCCGCCAGCGCCTTTGCACAGAGTAAAACCAGCGTGGTGCTGGTCCACGGCGCGTTTGCCGACGGCAGCAGCTGGAATAAGGTGATTACCCTGCTGCAGAAACAGCACGCCGAGGTCATTGCCGTCCAGCTCCCGCTCACGTCGCTTAAGGATGACGTTGAGGCCACGCGGCGGGCCATCGCCCGCGCCGAGGGTAACGTGGTGCTGGTGGGCCACTCCTGGGGCGGCACCGTGATTAGCGAGGCGGGCAACGATGCGCGGGTAAAATCGCTGGTGTACGTGGCGGCGTTCGCGCCGGACTCCGGCCAGTCGACGGCGGATCTGGCAGGAAGCTACCCTGCACCGCCGGGCAGCGCAGGCATTGCTAAATCGGCGGACGGCTATTTATACCTGCCGACAGGAGCCGTCAGAAAGGACTTCGCGCCTGACGTGAAGCCAGCCATTCAAGATACGATTGCAGCCACGCAGGGGCCGATTAAGGCCGAGGCGTTTGGTGAAAAGGTCGCCCACGCGGCGTGGCATGATAAACCGAGCTGGTATGTGGTCAGCAAGAATGACCGTATGATCAACCCCGATCTTGAACGGGCAATGGCGAAGACGATCCATGCGAAAACCGCCGAGGTGGCGGCAAGCCACGTGTCGATGGTCAGCCAGCCGCAGATCGTTGCCCGGACGATTGAGCAGGCGATAAGCAGTAATTAACCGGAGTGACTCATTCGATCTTCTGCACTTCCGTATCCACCGGCAGCAGCGCAGTGCCGTCATGCGCTGCTGGCGCCATAAAGGGAACCGGCCTGCCCGTCCGCCTGTCGACCAGCAGCGAGTGACGCTCGCCCTGCGCAAACAGATTTTGCTCTCCCCACTGACGCAGCGCCACGATCACGGGGAAAAGACGTTCGCCTTTGTCGGTCAGAACATATTCCTGATAAGCCGTGCCGTCCGATGCTCCCTGTAACGTCAGGATTTCCGCCTCAACCAGCTTGCGAAGCCGGTCAGAAAGGATGTTGCGCGCCACCCCAAGGCTGCGCTGAAAATCCCCGAAGCGCGTCATGCCGTCAAACGCATTACGCACAATAAGAAGCGACCAGCGATCCCCGAGCAGGTCAACGCTGCGGGCAACGGGACAATATTCCTCTTTTACCGTATTTCGGGACATCACCTGTTTTCCTCGCAAAGGCCACCCTATAACTAGTTGCATTTTAAAACTGCTTAGCCTAGCATTCAACCAGTTTCATTTTAAAACCAGGTTATCACAGGCGAGGATTTTGAATATGTCACTGACGTCAGCCCTTCCTTCAGCCGACATGCCGCGCAGCATGGTCTGGCTGTTCGCCACCGCCAGCGGCCTAAGCGTGGCAAACGTCTATTACGCCCAGCCTTTGCTTGACGCGCTGGCGAACGATTTCGGCATCAGCCATGCGGCCGTGGGTGGCGTGGTGACCGCGACACAAATTGGCTGCGCGCTGGCTCTTTTGCTTGTCGTTCCTCTGGGTGACAAAGTGGATCGTCGACGACTCATGGCAGTACAGCTGATTGCTCTGGTGGTGGCGCTGGTTTCCGTCAGCATGGCACAGTCCTCTTCAGCGCTGCTTATCGGTATGCTTGCGACCGGTATGTTGGGCACGGCCATGACGCAGGGGCTGATCGCCTACGCCGCCAGCGCCGCGTCGCCCCATGAACAGGGACGCGTTGTCGGCGCGGCACAGGGCGGCGTGTTCACAGGTTTGCTGCTCGCTCGCGTCTTTGCCGGTGGCATCAGCGATATCGCGGGCTGGCGCGGGGTTTATCTTTGCGCTGCCGCGCTGATGCTTATGATTGCGTTACCTCTGTGGTGGCGACTCCCCGCCCTGCCAGCCGTCACTGCCACGATGAGCTATCCGCACCTGATTGGCTCAATGCTCACGCTGCTGCGGCAGGAAAAAGTGCTGCAGATACGCGGCGTGCTGGCGCTGCTGATGTTTGCATCGTTCAACATTTTCTGGAGCGCACTGGTGCTGCCGCTGAGCGCACCGCCGTTTAACTTTTCGCATACAGCGATTGGCGCGTTTGGGCTGTCTGGCGCGGTGGGCGCGCTGGCGGCTGGCCGGGCAGGACGCTGGGCCGATCGGGGATATGCCCAACGCACCAGCGCGGCGGCGCTGAGTATCTTACTGTTAGCCTGGTGGCCCTTGTCGCTGATGGACCGTTCACTCGGGATCTTGCTTATCGGCATCATACTGCTCGATTTGGGCGGTCAGGCGCTGCACGTCACTAATCAGAGCATGATTTTCCGCACCCGTCCCGAGGCGCACAGCCGGCTGGTCGGGCTTTACATGCTGTTTTATGCCGTCGGCAGCGGGCTCGGCGCGCTCGGCACAACGATGACGTATGCCTGTGTCGGCTGGCCGGGCGTCTGCCTGCTTGGCGCCTCGGTCAGCCTGCTGGCGCTGGTGTTCTGGTGGCTAACCCGCGCTAGCCACCGCTGTCCGCGGGATAATCCCGATTAATCCACGCGTGGTCCTCTTCCCAGGTGAACATCCATTTGCGCACCGGGCCAGCCATCACGTTGAGATAGTAGCTGTCATACCCGGCCATCGTCGCGACCGGGTGGTAGCCCTTCGGCACCATCACCACGTCACGGTTATAGACCGCCATACACTCATCCAGCGTTCTGTCATCGGTGTAGACGCGCTGCATGCAGAACCCCTGCTCCGGGTTAAGGCGATGATAGTAGGTCTCCTCCAGGTAGGTCTCCTGAGGCGGGTTATCCGTGTCATGCTTGTGGCTCGGGTACGAGCTGGCGCAGCCCTCGTTGGTCCACACCTCCACCACCAGCAGGCTATCGGCGGGCCTGTCTTCCGGCAAAATGTTGTGCACGTAGCGCTGGTTGTGGCCTTTGCCGCGCGCTTCACCGTCGATATCCTGCGGGGCAATCAGCCGCGTCGGATAGGTGCCCTTGCCCGGCGCGGCGCAGACCGCCAGCTCCAGCGTCGTCAGCGCCTTCACCTGCACCGTCTCCTGCGGGGTGACGTACACCGCCCAGGGCTTGATGCGCTCGAACGGGCTCATCCGCTCGCCGATATCGTTAAACTGCGCGGAAGGCGTGCTGATGGAGGCCCGCCCGGCAACCAGCACCAGGCAGCGCTCTTCGCTGACGGCGGGCAGCGTCAGCGTCTGCCCCTCCTGCAACTCATACGCCTCAAAGCCGACGTAGCCCCACCCCGCGCTTTCCGGCGTAACGGACTGGGTGCGCCCCTCCGCGTTCGGCTGCTGCCAGCGTGATAACAGACGTGACATATTCCCTCCTTAAATCAGTCCGGCGTCGCGGGCCAGACGGCTCAGGTTGTTATACCCCAGACGGGCGTAGGTCAGCGGATGGGCAATCGCCGGATCCTGCTCGGCCTCGACCACCAGCCAGCCGTGATAATTCTGCGCCTTCAACAGCCGCATAATCGGCGGGTAATCGACGCAGCCGTCGCCCGGCACGGTAAACACGCCGCTCAGCACCGCATCGAGGAAGCTGGTTTTGCGGTTTTTCACGTCCGCCAGCACGTCGGCACGCACGTCTTTACAGTGAACGTGGTTGATGCGCGACGCCCAGCGCTGCGCCACCGCCAGCGGATCGGCCCCGGCAAAGGTCAGATGGCCGGTATCCAGCAGCAGTCCGACCGCCTCCCCGGTGTGGATCATCAGGTTGTCCACGTCCTCGGCGGACTCAATCACCGTGCCCATATGGTGATGGTAGGCAATCTGCACGCCCTGCTGCTGCGTATAGCGGGCAAATTCGGTGAGCTTCTCGCCGTACTCCTTCCAGCGCGCCTGCGGGAAGCGCGGGCGCAGATGCACCGGGGTCTGCTGCTCGCCGTGAATGCAGCCGCTCACTTCCGCAAACACCAGCACCTTCGCCCCCAGCTCGCGCAGCAGAGTCAGGTGGGACTGCACGGCGGCGATCTCCTCCTCCACGCTGCGCTCCAGCAGGCGGCCGGAGTACCAGCCGGAGACCAGCCGCAGGTCGTGACGCTGCAGGATGGGGCCAAGCAGGCGCGCTTCGCGCGGGAATTTATTGCCCAGCTCGAAGCCGGCAAAACCGGCCTCTTTACCTTCACTCAGACAGGTCTCCAGCGAGGTTTCCGCGCCGAGAGAAGGCAGATCGTCGTTCGTCCAGGTCAGCGGGTTAATGCCTAATTGCACACTCATTTTCGTCTCCATTATGCGTGTCCGCGCTCGCGCCACCAGGCGATAAGCTGCAGGTAGTTGTCCCGGATGCGCGTCACCAGCTGCGCATCGTCAATATCGTGCTTCAGCCACGCGCGGGAGGCATCGCCAAACAGCGTGCGCCCCACTGCGAAGCCTTTAACTACCGTCTGCCCCGCTGCGGCTTTGAAGTCCGCGCGCAGCTGTTCCGCCGGGGCGTCCAGGCCGAGGATCACCACCCCGCGGCAGTGCGGATCGCGGCGTTCGATAATCTCGCTCAGCGCCGTCCAGCCGTCGGCCGAGAGCGGCGGCAGCTTCCACCAGTCCGGGTAAATGCCCAGGTTGTAGAAGCGGGAGATGGCACGCAGGTAGAGCTCGTCGCTGCGCGGCATGCTGGCGGGCAGGATCACCTCCAGCAGCAGCTCGTGCCCGGACCGACAGCAGGCGTGGTACACCTCGGCGATTTTCTGCTCCTGCTCCAGGCGCAGGCCGTGGGCATCTTCCGGGTGGAAGAAGACCAGGCACTTCACCACGTGCTCCTGCGGCCAGCTGATAAGCTGGGTGCCGATGTTGCCGTGCTCCATCTCCAGCGGCCGGGAACCCGGCAGCTCGATGGGACGCCCAATCCACCACCCTTCCCCGGTGATCGCGTTCAGCGCCTCCTGACCAAAGGTGCCGTCGCACAGCAGGCCGGCTTTGCCCTCCAGCCCGGCGCGGCTCGCCGCCTCGCGGCTGGCCTGCAGGATCAGCTGCTTCAGCGCGGGAATGCGCTTAAGCGACGCGCCGCACTGCATCGCCATATCCTCAAGCTGGCTGCGGTGATCGAAGGCCATCACGCACAGCTCCGGCCATTCGCGGCGGCGGGTGGTCACCCGGTGGAGATGGTTAAGACGCGGGTCAAGATCCGGGCGCGGCACCATCGCGGCGCGGGAGAGATAGTCATCCAGCTCGATTTTGCTCGGCATCGCCGGGGCGCAGCCGTGACGCGAGACCACCAGCGCGCCGCAGGCGTTGGCGTAGCGGCACGCCTGCTCCCAGCCCTCGTCGTTCAGGTAGCCGCGCAGCAGGCCGGACATAAACGCGTCCCCCGCCCCAAGAACGTTCAGCACCTCCACGCGCACGCCGGTCACCGTCAGGCCGTCGTCCAGCCGGGACGGAATAGCGTCGGTATAGACCGAGCAGCCGAGCGCGCCGCGTTTGCAGACCAGCGCAGCGTCACTGACGGCGCGCACCTGCTCCAGCGCCTGCAGGGTATCCGTGCTGCCGCCCGCAATGTGAAACTCCTCTTCGGTGCCGACAATGACGTCGAAGAGGTGCAGCACCTCCTGCAGCTCGCGGGTGACCTTATCGGCGGCGATAAAGCGCGTTTCACCGTCGCCTAAGGCGGTGAGCCCCCACAGCACCGGACGGTAGTCGATGTCCAGCACCGTGCGCACGCCGTGACGGCGGGCATAGCCCAGCGCCGTCAGCACCGCCTCGCGGGTCTGCGGATGAGAAAGGTGAGTCCCTGTGATGGCAAGACAACGTGCGGAGGCAATGTAGCTTTCATCCACATCGCTGGCGGTAATCGCCATGTCCGCGCAGTTATCGCGATAAAAAATCAGTGGAAAGGTGTCCCGGTCTTTAATGCCGAGCAGCACCAGCGCCGTGAGGCGTTGTTTATCGGTAATCAGATGGCTGATATCGCAGCCCACCTGGTTGAGCTCTTCCCGCAGGAAGCGGCCCATATGTTCATCGCCGACGCGCGCCAGCATCGACGAACGTAAACCCTGGCGCGCGGTGCCGTACGCCACGTTACCCGACGACCCGCCGAGATATTTGGCGAAGCTCGACGCGTCTTCCAGGCGGGCACCAATCTGCTGACTGTAGAGGTCTACCGCCACGCGGCCCATGCATATCACATCAAACTGCTTTTCCACGTTGATACCTCATCAGACAATGTCGTTCACATTCAGCCAGCGGCCTTCCTGGTGAGAGAGCGCGATCGCGTCCAGCACGCGCGACACCTTCCAGCCCTCTTCGAAGTCCGGCCACATCGGCGCGTCGGCGGCAATCCCGTCCACCAGGTCGCGCACCTCCACCGTTTTTTGATCGTTAAAGCCAATCCCGTGACCCGCGCCCATACAGAACGCGGCGTAGTCCGGGTGCGCCGGGCCGACGAGAAGAGTCCGGAACCCCTGACGATTCACCGGATCGTCATGCAGATAGAGCTTCAGCTCGGCCATGCGCTCCTGGGTGAAGCTGATGGCGCCTTTCGTCCCGGTGATGACGTACGACAGCCCCATCTTACGGCCGCAGGCAACGCGGGAGGTTTCAATAACCCCTTGTGCGCCGCCCGCAAAGCGCACCATCGCGTGGGCCTGATCCTCGTTTTCGACGGCAATCATTTCCGACGATCCGGCCTTCGCCGGGCGCGCCGGGACCACGATCTTCAGGTCGCCGCAGACCTGCTCGATCTCCCCGACCAGGTACTGGGCCATATTGACGATATGCGCCGCGAGGTCGCCCAGCGCCCCCAGCCCGGCGGTCTCTTTAAAGCAGTGCCAGTGAATGGGCGAGAGCGGGTCGGCCATATAGTCTTCGTTGTGGGTGCCGTAGAAGTGGATCACCTCGCCAATCTCGCCGCGGGCGATAATCTCCTTCGCCAGCTGCGCGGTCGGGTTCTTCATGTAGTTGAACCCCACCAGCGTTTTCACCCCGGCCCGCTTCGCGGCGTCGACCATCTCGCGCGCGTCGTGGGCGTTAAGCGCCAGCGGCTTCTCCGAGTAGACGTGCTTGCCGTGGCGGATCGCCTCCAGCGCCATCTCCTTATGCAGGTGGTTGGGTGAACAAATATCCACCACGTCAATAGCAGGGTCGGCCACCAGAGCCCGCCAGTCGCCGGTGGAGCGGTTGAAGCCAAACGCCTGCGCGCGCTCTGCCGCCAGCTCCGGCGTGACTTCCGCCACCATCTCGCGCACCAGCCTGCCGCGCAGGTTGAACACCGTCGGGGCCTGGGCGTAGGCGATAGCGTGCGCCTTGCCGATATACCCGGTGCCAATTAATCCAATACGAACCTCTTTCATCGTGATCCTCACAGTGCGCCGCGACGGCTCTTGGCATAGGTATCGAATGCCACCGCCAGAACGATAATTAATCCGGTGATAATCTGCTGGTAGTAGGCCGAGACGTTCATCAGCACAAGGCCGTTAATCAGAATCCCCATGATGATGGAGCCGATAATGGTGCCGCCGATGCGCCCGTAGCCGCCCATCAGCGAGGTGCCGCCGATCACCACCGAGGCGATGACGCGCAGCTCAAAGGAGATCCCGGCCACCGCCTCGGCGCTCCCCAGACGCGCGCTCAGAATGAAGCCCGCCAGCCCGGCCAGACAGCCGATCAGCACATAGACGCTGACCAGCACGCGCTTGACGTTCACCCCCGCCAGGCGCGCCGCCTCCGGGTTACCGCCGATGGCGTAGACGAAGCGGCCCCAGCGGGTTTTATGCAGCGCCAGATAGCCGCCGAGGGCGACGATGGCGAAGATCCAGATCGGAATGGAGATGCCGAGCAGCTCCCCGCGACCCCACCAGCGGTAGCCAGGGTCGAAACCGGCGATCGGCGCGCCGTCGTTAATCACCAGCGTCAGGCCGCGCCAGATGGTCATCCCGCCGAGGGTGACGATGAACGGCGGCAGGCGCAGGCGGGTGACGCCCAGACCGTGCAGGAAGCCAATCGCCGTGCCCATGGCCAGACAAATCCCCAGGCCGATCAGCCAGCTCATGCCGCCCCAGGCGTTCGGGTCGACGGTGGTGAAGTTGTCGCCCTTGATCACGTACGCCGCGGTCATGGCGCAGACCGCCAGAATGGAGCCCACGGAGAGGTCAATCCCGGCAGTCAGGATGACGAAGGTCATCCCCACGGCCATGATCCCGTAGATGGAGACTTCGGTCAGGATGTTGAAAATATTGCGTTCAGAGAAAAAGTTGCTGTTCTGCGACTGGAAGAAGATCAGCAGCAGGATCATGAAAATCAGCACCCCGAAGCGCTCGAAGAAGGCGATGGGATCGATGCGTCCGGCGCGTTTGACCGGGGCCTGCGTTTTAGAAATCATCTGCGTCATGAGAAACTCCGTTATGCCGCGTTCAGGGCGTTGTGGTTGATGGCCATCATCGTCATCAGCCGTTCTTCGTTAGCGTCGTCACCGTGGATCTCGCCGGTCACCCGGCCTTCGCTGAGGGTGATGATCCGATCGGACACCGCCATCACCTCAGGCAGATCGGAGGAGATCACAATCACCGCCACGCCCTTTTTCGCCATGTCAAACAGCACCTGGTGCACTTCCGATTTGGTCCCCACGTCGATGCCGCGCGTCGGCTCATCAACGATCAGCACCCGCGGGTTGAGCGCCATGCAGCGCGCGAGGATCACTTTTTGCTGGTTGCCGCCGGAGAGCTTGCGCACCTCCTGCGCGCTGTTGACCATTTTGATCTGCAGCGCCTTGCGGTAGGACTCAATCAGATCGTCCTCCTTACGGGTGTTTACGAACCAGCGCCACTGCAGCAGCGAGGAGAGGCAGGAGAGCGACAGGTTGTCGCGAATGGAGAGCCCCAGCACCGCCCCCTCTTTTTTGCGGTCTTCCGGCACCAGCGCCACGCCCTGATCGAGAGCATACAGCGGGTCGCGCGGCTGGTACGGCACGCCGTCCAGCTCAAAGCTGCCCGAGGTAAACGCGTCTGCGCCAAACAGGCAGCGGGCCACTTCGGTACGTCCCGCGCCCACCAGCCCGGCAATGCCCAGAACTTCCCCGGCGTGGACGTGGAAGCTGATGTCGTGCAGGGCGATGCCGTGCGGATCCAGCGGCGGCTTTTCGCGGCTCAGCCCCTTCACCGCCAGGCGGACGGGTTTGTCCTCATGATGGGTTTCGCTGGCGGGGCGACGGTTAAAGGCCACGTCGCGTCCGACCATCAGGCGGATCAGCTGTTCAACGTTGGTCTCCGCCACCGCGCCGGTGCCGGTAAAGCGGCCGTCCTGGAAAACGGTGAAGCGATCGCAGAGCTGGAAAACTTCATGCAGGCGGTGGGTAACGTAAATAATGCTCACGCCGCGGTTTTTAAGCTCCCGCACCACGCGGTGCAGGCTTTCCACTTCGCTGTCGCTCAGCGCGGCGGAAGGTTCGTCCATAATGATTAACCGGGCGTTGAGGGTCAGCGCCCGGGCGATCTCCACCATCTGCTGCTGGGCGACGCTCAGGCGGGCGACAGGCGTGGTCGGCGCAACGTTCAGCTGGAGGTAATCGAGAATGACCTGCGCCTCCTGGTTGACCGCCCTTTCGTCGACGATCAGGTTACGCCTGCGCGGCTCGCGCCCGAGAAACATGTTTTCCGCGACGGTCATGTTGGGCAGCAGGTTGAACTCCTGATAGATGGTGATAATGCCCTTGTTCTGGCGTTCCACCGGGGAGTCGTCCACCGGCAGCGTTTCGCCGTTGAACCAGATATCCCCGCGCGTTTGCGGCTGCGCGCCCGCTAGCGCCTTCAGCAGCGTGGATTTTCCCGCCCCGTTTTCCCCCAGCAGGGCGTGAATTTCGCCGCTGCCGACGGTTAGCTGAGCGCTGCTCAGCGCCCAGACGCCGGAAAAGCTTTTTGCCAGGTCGGTCACTTTCAGTAAGGGTTGCGACATCGGTCTGCTCCTCCTTTAGAGTGAGCCGCCGCGCCAGCGGCGGCTGCGGATAAATCAGTTACCGGCCTCACCGATACGCTCAGCCTGCTGCAGGTTCTCTTTGGTGATCAGCGTCGGCGGGTAGTCGGCCCCGGTAATGGCTTTCTTCTCGCGCACGTTGGCCACCAGCTGGCTCATCGCCGTCTGCACCGCAAAGCCCGGACGCTGATCCGCCGTTACCGCCAGCCAGCCGTCGCGCACGCGGGCCAGCGCTTCCGGCACCGCATCAAACCCGGTCACGAGGATTTCGCCCGGCTTCACGCCCTGACTCTGCAGCGCTTCAATCGCCCCCAGCGCCATATCGTCGTTGGCGGAGAGGATCACCTGCGGGCGTTTCGGCAGCGAAGGCAGAACGCTTTCAACAATGCGCATCCCTTCAGAACGCATCCAGTTGCCGGTCTGATCGGCGACGATCTTGTATTTATCCCCGCCCGCCTTCAGGCTGTCGCGGATCCCTTTGGTGCGTTCGATGTTGGAGGAGGAGCCCGGCTGGCCGGTGAGGAGAATGATGTCCGCGCCGTTAGGGAATTTGGTTTTGACGAAGTCGCCAATCGCCTGGCCGCCCTTGTAGTTGTTGGCGCCAAAGTGCGGCACTTTTTTCTGGCTGTCGACGGATCGGTCAAGGGTGACCACCGGCAGCTTCGCATCCTGAATTTCATCCACCGCGCTGGAGACCGCGTTGACGTCGTTCGGGGAGACGATAAAGCCCTGCGCCCCACGGGTGATGGCGTTTTCCAGGTCAGCTACCTGCTTCGGCGAGCTGCCCTGCCCGTCCAGCACCTGAAGCTTCACGCCCATCTCTTTTGCGGCTTTCACCGCCGTGCGCTGCATGTGAACTTCAAACGGCATGGCCAGGTTTGGCGTACTGAATACAATTTGCTCGTTTTCGGCGAGGGCGGCCCCGGACGTCATGGCGATGAGGGCGGCTACGATCAGTTTTTTCATTATTATGTCTCTCTGTGTAGGGTTGTTGTGTTTAGAGGACGATCTCGCGCTGGCTGCGCAGTGACTCCAGCGCTTTATCCGCAAGGTACAGCGCACGTTCACCATCATCGCCGCTGCAGTCAGGCACCGCTTCGCCGCGCAGAACCGCGACAAAGTGTTCCCATTCCGCGGCGTAAGCGGATTTGTAGCGCTGCAGGAAGAAGTGTTCTGGCAGCGCGCTGGTGCAGCCCTGTTTGCCGTAGTGCTGCACCTGGTTTTCAAGAATATTGCCCGCGCACAGCAGCCCTTCGGAGCCGTGCAGCTCCAGGCGCTGGTCGTAGCCGTAAGATGAACGGCGGCTGTTGACGATGGTCGCCATCGCGCCGGAGGCATATTTCAGAACGATAAACGCGGTGTCGATATCCCCCGCCTCGCCAATCGCCGGATCCACCAGGTTGCTGCCCTGGGCATACACCGACACCGGCTCTTCGCCCATGATGAAGCGCGCCATGTCAAAGTCGTGAATGGTCATATCGCGGAACATGCCGCCGGAGACGCGAACGTACTCCGCAGGCGGCGGGGACGGGTCGCGGGAAACGATCAGCAGCGATTCCGGCTTGCCGATGCGCCCGGCCTGCGCATCGGTTTTCACGCGGCGGAACTGCGGGTCAAAGCGGCGGTTAAAGCCGATAAACAGCGGCACATCGTACTCTTTGACCACCTTCAGGCAGTCGCGCACGCGGGCGAGGTCGAGATGTACCGGCTTTTCACAGAAGATGGCCTTGCCGTGGCGGGCGGCCATTTCAATCAGGTCCGCGTGGGTATCGGTCGCGGAGGCGATCAGCACGGCGTGAACGTTAGGGTCGGTCATCGCCTCGTTCAGGCTCTGCTGGCGGGCCTGATACTGCGCGGCGAGGCGGGTGGCAAATTCCTGATTCGGGTCAACTACGGACCAGAGCGTGGTCGCGCCGTGGCTGGCGATGTTAGCTGCATGTACCTGGCCAATTCGGCCAGCGCCCAGTAAAGCAATGTTAAACATAACGGCTCCCGGTGTTGGTGAATGCTGTGAACTAACGACCCTATAAATAAAACATTTATTTCATTTTTATAAATAGTGAAAATTATGTTTTTGAGTGCGGGTTAACACTTTTGAGATGAATGAGATAAATTTTGTTATCAATCTCACAACATAGGTGAACGTGCGGCAACTCCCCTTCCCCGGCTCTCTCCCTCAGGGAGAGGGAGTAAAAAACCGCACCGAGCCGTCCCCTCTCCCTGTGGGAGAGGGGACGGGTGAGGGGAAAACAAAAATGAAATGAAAATTTCGTTACGGCAGGAAAACTTAATACTGACGGGCTTTTTTCACCTGGGCCTGCGTTTGCTCGGCGGCTTCACGCACGGCAGACGACGCCGCCACCTGCGCATCACCGGTTCGCCACCACGAGGCGTAATCGTGGGTCATGGTCTTCGGCAATACCTTGATGTCCAGCAGCGTCGGGCCCGGATGCGCCCGCGACGCCTCAAGCGCCGCCAGCAGGCTTTGCTCATCGTTCACCCGCCACGCGCGGCAGCCGTAGCTCTCCGCGTTTTGCGCAAAGTCGACCTTCACCAGCGGCCCGTCAAGCCGCCCGGTTTCCGGGTTGCGATGGCGGTTTTCCGTGCCAAAGCTGCCCATGCCGTGCCCCATCTGCAGGTTGTTAATGCAGCCGAAGCTGGCGTTATCAAACAGCAGAACGGTGATCTTAATGCCCTCCTGAACGGCGGTTTGCAGCTCGGAGTGCAGCATCATGTAGGAGCCATCCCCCACCATGGCGTACACCGGCAGTTCGGGTCTGGCGAGCTTCGCGCCGATGGCCGCCGCAATCTCGTAGCCCATGCAGGAGTAGCCGTACTCCAGGTGATAGCTGTCCGGCGTTTTGACCTGCCAGAGGCGCTGTAAATCCCCCGGCAGCGAACCGGCCGCGCCCACCACGATGGCGCTATCTTCAATATGCTGGTTGATCAGCCCCAGCACCCGCGTCTGGGTCAGGCGGGTGTTGAGCGTCTCGCCGTATTCCGCCAGCTGCGCGTCCATGTGCCCTGCCACTTCGGGCGCGTCGTCAGGGCGCCACTGGCGATCCCACAGGCGGCGGCACTCCTCGCGCCAGACGGACTTCACCTCGGCTATCGCCTCTCCCCAGCCGCTGCGGTACTCCCCGAGCGCGTGGGTTAAGGCCTGCAGTCCGGTTTGGGCATCGGCAACCAGCGCGGTGGCGTCCAGCTTCAGGGCGTCAAACTCGGCCACGTTCAGCAGCAGAAACTCAACGTCCGGGTGGGAAAAGAGCGCCTTGGAGCCGGTGGTAAAATCGGTCAGGCGCGTGCCGATGCCAATCACTAAATCGGCCTGCGGCGCGAGCTGGTTGGCGGCCATTCCTCCCGTCACCCCTATGCCGCCCAGGTTAAGTTGGTGGTCACTTACCAGCGCTCCCTTTCCGGCCTGGGTTTCGGCAAACGGCAGCCGCAGCGCCTCGACAAATTCGCGAAACGCCTCATGCGCCCCGGAATAGCGCACGCCGCCGCCGCACACCACCAGCGGACGACGCTTGCGGGCGATCAGCGCCCGCGCCTGCGCCAGACGCTGCGGATCGGGCGGACGGCGTTCGATGTGATGCACGCGCCGCGCGAAGAAGCTCAGCGGGTAGTCCCAGGCCTCCCCCTGCACGTCCTGCGGCAGGCAGATGGTCACCGCGCCGGTATTGGCGGGGTCAGTAAGCGTTCGCATCGCGCTTAGCATGGCGCACATCAGCTGCTCAGGGCGGTTAATCCGGTCCCAGTAGCGGGAGACCGGACGGAAGCAGTCGTTGGTGCTGATGCTGAGATCGTGATACTGCTCAATCTGCTGCAGCACCGGGTCCGGCTGGCGGCTGGCGTAGATATCGCCCGGCAGCAGCAGCAGCGGGATGCGGTTCGCCGTGGCGGTGGCCGCCGCCGTGACCATATTGGCGGCGCCCGGCCCGACGGAGGAGGTGACGGCAAAGATGCGCTTACGGCGGTGCTGTTTGGCGAATCCCGTCGCCATGTGGGCGATACCCTGCTCGTTACACCCCTGCATGATGTGCAGATGACCGGGGTCCTGCTCCAGCGCCTGGCCGATACCCAGCACGTTGCCGTGACCAAAGATGGTGGCGACGCCCTCCACGAAGGGCGTTTCGTCACCGTCCACGCTGACGTACTGTTGATTAAGGAACCGGACCAGCGCCTGGGCCATGGTCATACGTTCGGTTTGCATAAAACCTCCTGTCAGCCCAGCGTTGGCATAGAGAACGCAGCGCCTGTCTCCTGCTGCATTTCCGGCCAGCGCGCGGTGATGGTTTTCATTCGGGTGTAGAAGCGCACGCCGTCGCTGCCGTGAACGTTGAGCGCGCCAAAGATAGAACGCTTCCAGCCGCCGAAGCTGTGGAATGCCATCGGCACCGGGATCGGCACGTTGACGCCCACCATGCCCGCCTGCACCTCTTCGCAGAAGCGGCGCGCGCAGCCGCCGTCGCGGGTGAAGATCGCTGAACCATTACCATATTCATGGCGGTTAATCAGATCCACCGCGCTGGCGTAATCTGCTACGCGCACCACAGAAAGCACCGGGCCAAAAATCTCTTCTTTATAGATGGTCATCTCCGGGGTGACGTTATCGAACAGCGTCGGCCCGACGAAGTAGCCCTGCTCGTGGCCCTTCACGCTGAAGCCGCGACCGTCCACGCGAAGCTTCGCCCCCTGCGCTTCCCCGCTGTCGATGTAGCCCAGCACCTTGCTGCGGTGCGCGGAGGAGATGAGCGGCCCCATTTCGTTTTCCGGCGACTGGTCCAGGCCCGGCCCGACGCGCAGCGCGGCAATCTGTTTTTCGAGCCGGGCGCAGAGATCATCGGCGGTTTTATCTCCCACCGCCAGCACTACCGAGAGCGCCATGCAGCGCTCGCCCGCCGCGCCGTAGGCCGCGCCCATGATGGCGTTGGTCGCCATCTCCATGTCGGCATCCGGCATTAAAATGCAGTGGTTTTTCGCACCGCCCAGCGCCTGGCAGCGCTTACCGTGGGCAGATGCGGTCTGATAAATGTATTCCGCAATCGGCGTGGAGCCGACAAAGCTCACCGCCTGCACGCGCGGGTCGGTCAGGAGCACGTCAACGGACTCCTTATCGCCCTGCACCACGTTGAACACGCCGTCCGGCAGGCCGGCCTCTTTCAGCAGCTGCGCCAGCGCGAGCGCCAGAGAAGGATCTTTTTCCGACGGTTTCAGCACGAAGGTGTTGCCGGTCGCCAGCGCAATCGGGAACATCCACATCGGTACCATCGCCGGGAAGTTAAACGGGGTGATCCCGGCGCAGACGCCGAGCGGCTGCATCAGCGAGTGGCTGTCGACGCCCGTGCCGACGTTCGCAGAGTGTTCACCCTTTTGCAGATGCGGGATGCCGCAGGCAAACTCCACCACTTCCAGGCCGCGGGTCAGTTCGCCCACCGCGTCGGAGAAGACCTTGCCGTGCTCTTCGCTGATGATGCGGGCCAGGCGCTCCATGTTCTCCTCCAGCAGCGCCTTGAAGCGAAACATCACGCGCGCGCGCTTCAGCGGAGCATGGCGCGCCCACGCCGGAAACGCCTGCTGCGCGGCGGCAATCGCCTGCTCCGTTTCCTGCGCCGTACTCATCACCACCTGGCGGATCTGCTCGCCGGTGGCCGGGTTGAAGATCGCCTGAACGCGCTGGCCTGAACCGGTGACACATTCGCCGTGAATAAAATTCGCTACCGTCTCCATCCTTAACCTCTCGCTGTTGATACGTGACTGTTACCTGAACACTGTGTACTGAACACTATATATGAAACAAATATTCCATTTTAAGTTGAAATAAAATAAATGATGATTATTGTGATCAAGGATGGATTTTTATGTTAACAGCCAACAACACTGGTGCAGCGTGCGCTATTAAGGATTTCGGGCGAGGAAATGACTGAAGTTTCTGTTTCATTTTTGCTGCCAGATGGATGGCCGACATTTAAAAGACGCGGTTTTGCGTTTAGAATCATAAGACTGTATTTGGGGGATAAGATGACGACAGCAACCAGCCTGAACGAACTGCAGCAGCAAATCCGCGATCGCTACGATAGCCTGAGCAAGAGGCTGCAGCAGGTCTCCCGCTACGTGCTGGATAACACCAACAGCGTGGCCTTTGATACGGTTGCCGTCATTGCCGAGCGTGCCGACGTGCCGCCCTCGACGCTGATCCGCTTTGCCAACGCCTTTGACTTCACCGGCTTCAACGAAATGAAACAGCTGTTTCGTATGAACCTGGTGGAGGAGACCGCCAGCTACAGCGACCGCGCCCGGCTGTTCCGCGAGATGGAGAGCGAGGCCGTGCCGGAAACGCCGCTTGATATCCTGCAGGAGTTCGCCCGCTCGAACGCGCAGGCGCTGCAGCAGCTGGCCGCCCGCGCCGAACCGGAAATGCTGGAGCGCGCGGTACAGCTGCTGGCCGACGCCGACACCATCTACATCGCCGGACTGCGCCGCTCCTTCAGCGTCGCGGCCTACCTCACCTACGCTCTAAGCCACCTCGAGTGCCGCCCTATCCTGCTCGACGGCATGGGCGGCATGCTGCGCGAGCAGATCAGCCGCATTAAGGCGCGCGACATCGTGGTGTCGATCAGCTTCTCGCCGTACGCGGAAGAGACGGTGATGGTCAGCGAAACCGCCGCCAGCGTCGGCGCGCGGCAGATCGTGATTACGGACAGCCAGATTAGCCCGCTGGCGACGTTCAGCGATCTCTGCTTTGTGGTGAAGGAGGCTCAGGTGGATGCGTTTCGCTCGCAGTCGGCGACGCTGTGCCTGGTGCAGTCGCTGGTGGTGGCGCTGGCGTATCGGCTGGGAGAGGGGAAGTAAGGCAATAAAAAACCCCCTGCACAGGCAGAGGGTTTTGGTGTTAATTCAGCGGGGAATTATTCCCATTCAATCGTAGCCGGTGGCTTACCGCTGATGTCATACACCACGCGGGAAATACCGTTCACTTCGTTGATGATGCGGTTAGACACGCGGCCCAGGAAGTCATACGGCAGGTGCGCCCAGTGCGCGGTCATGAAGTCGATGGTTTCCACCGCACGCAGGGAAACCACCCAGTCATACTTGCGGCCATCGCCCATCACACCAACGGAGCGAACCGGCAGGAACACGGTGAACGCCTGGCTTACCTTGTTGTACAGGTCAGCTTTGTGCAGCTCTTCGATGAAGATCGCGTCCGCGCGACGCAGCAGGTCGCAGTACTCTTTCTTCACTTCGCCCAGCACGCGCACGCCCAGACCCGGACCCGGGAACGGGTGACGGTAGAGCATATCGTACGGCAGACCCAGTTCCAGACCGATCTTACGCACTTCGTCTTTGAACAGCTCGCGCAGCGGTTCAACCAGGCCCATCTTCATCTCTTTCGGCAGGCCGCCCACGTTGTGGTGAGATTTGATGACGTGCGCTTTACCGGTTGCAGAGGCCGCAGACTCGATCACGTCAGGGTAGATGGTGCCCTGCGCCAGCCACTTCACGTCTTCCAGCTTCAGCGCCTCTTCGTCGAACACTTCCACGAACACGCGGCCGATGATTTTACGTTTGGCTTCCGGATCGTTCTCGCCTTTCAGCGCGTCCAGGAAGCGCTGCTCGCCTTCCACGTGAACGATGTTCAGACCGAAGTGGTCGCCAAACATGTCCATAACCTGCTGGGCTTCGTTCAGACGCAGCAGACCGTTGTCCACGAACACGCAGGTCAGGTTTTTGCCGATGGCGCGGTGCAGCAGCATCGCGGTCACGGAGGAGTCCACGCCGCCTGAGAGGCCGAGAATTACCTTGTCATCGCCAACCTGCTGGCGGATACGCTCAACGGCGTCGTCGATGATTTTTGCCGGGGTCCACAGGGCTTCACACTGGCAGATGTCACGCACGAAGCGCTCCAGCATGCGCATACCCTGACGGGTGTGGGTCACTTCCGGGTGGAACTGCACGCCGTAGAAGCGTTTTTCTTCGTTCGCCATGATGGCGAACGGACAGCTTTCGGTGCTGGCAACGGTCACGAAGTCAGACGGGATGGCGGTAACTTTGTCGCCGTGGCTCATCCACACGTCCAGCAGCGGTTTGCCGTCTGCGGTCAGGGAGTCTTCGATACCGCGCACCAGCGCGCTGTCGGTGACGACTTCTACCTGTGCGTAGCCAAACTCACGCTCGTTGGAGCCTTCTACGTGGCCGCCCAGCTGCATTGCCATGGTCTGCATACCGTAGCAAACGCCGAATACAGGCACGCCAGCTTCGAACACGTACTGCGGCGCGCGCGGGCTGTTCTCTTCGGTGGTGCTTTCCGGGCCGCCGGACAGGATGATGCCGCTTGGATTGAATTCGCGAATCTGTGCTTCCGTGACATCCCACGCCCACAGCTCACAGTAAACGCCCAGTTCACGTACGCGACGCGCCACCAGCTGAGTGTACTGAGAACCGAAGTCCAGGATGAGAATGCGATGTTTATGAATGTTTTCCGTCATTGACGCTAATTCCGAGGCAAGTGAAACAAAAACAGAGCGCCCGGCTGAAGCCGGGCGCGGAAACTTATCAGGAGCCCAGACGGTAGTTCGGGGACTCTTTGGTGATCGTCACGTCGTGAACGTGGCTCTCCTGGATACCCGCACCGCTGATGCGTACGAATTCCGCTTTAGTACGCAGCAGGTCAATGGTACCACAGCCGGTCAGACCCATACAGGAGCGCAGGCCGCCCATCTGCTGGTGAATGATCTCTTTCAGACGGCCTTTATAGGCAACGCGACCTTCGATGCCTTCCGGCACCAGTTTGTCAGCGGCGTTATCGGTCTGGAAGTAACGGTCAGAGGAGCCTTTTGACATCGCGCCCAGGGAGCCCATGCCGCGGTAAGATTTGTAAGAACGACCCTGGTAGAGTTCGATTTCACCCGGGGATTCTTCGGTACCGGCCAGCATGGAGCCTACCATTACGGCAGCTGCGCCCGCGGCGATCGCTTTGGCGATGTCGCCAGAGAAGCGGATACCGCCGTCAGCGATAACCGGAATACCGGTGCCTTCCAGCGCTTCAACCGCGTCAGACACCGCGGTGATCTGCGGAACGCCCACGCCGGTGACGATACGGGTAGTACAAATGGAGCCAGGGCCGATACCCACTTTCACCGCGCTGCAGCCAGCGTCAGCCAGCGCGCGAGCGCCTGCGCCAGTTGCCACGTTACCGCCAATGATCTGCAGATCAGGGTATTTGGCGCGGGTATCGCGAATACGTTGCAGAACGCCTTCGGAGTGGCCGTGAGAGGAGTCAATCAGCAGGACGTCAACGCCCGCAGCGACCAGCGCGTCAACGCGCTCTTCGTTACCGGCACCTGCGCCAACCGCAGCGCCGACGCGCAGACGGCCATGCTCGTCTTTACAGGCGTTAGGCTTACGTTCTGCTTTCTGGAAATCTTTAACGGTGATCATGCCGCGCAGGTGGAAGCCGCTGTCAACAACCAGCGCTTTTTCAACGCGTTTTTCGTGCATTTTTGCCAGCACCACGTCGCGGGTTTCACCTTCGCGAACGGTTACCAGACGCTCTTTTGGCGTCATGTAAACGCTAACAGGCTGGTTCAGGTCAGTCACGAAACGCACGTCACGACCGGTAATAATACCGACCAGTTCGTTCTCTTCGGTCACCACCGGGTAACCGGCGAAGCCGTTACGTTCGGTCAGGGCTTTCACTTCGTGCAGCGTGGTGGTTGGCAGAACGGTCTGTGGGTCAGACACGATGCCGGATTCATGTTTCTTCACGCGGCGAACTTCTTCCGCCTGACGTTCGATAGACATGTTTTTGTGAATAAAGCCAATGCCACCTTCCTGTGCCAGGGCGATAGCCAGGCGCGCTTCAGTCACGGTGTCCATTGCCGCAGAGAGCATAGGAATGTTCAGGCGAATGGTTTTAGTCAACTGCGTGCTGAGATCGGCAGTATTCGGCAGAACAGTGGAGTGAGCGGGAACGAGGAGGACGTCGTCAAACGTCAGTGCTTCTTTAGCGATACGTAGCATGGGCAATATCTCTGACCTGGGTGGTTAAATATTGCCGTGGCATTATACAGAGCGTAACCGATTGCATCTACACTTTTTTATAAAAAAGCTTGCGATTGCCTCTCAGCAGGTTACTATCGACTGAATAACTTGCTGATTTAGAATTTGATCCCGCTCACATGTTATCCTCTCAATCCCCCTCAATTTATACCGTCAGCCGCCTGAATCAGACGGTGCGTTTGCTGCTTGAGCAGGAAATGGGGCAGGTCTGGATCAGCGGTGAGATCTCTAACTTCACGCAGCCGTCCTCCGGTCACTGGTACTTTACCCTAAAAGACGACACCGCCCAGGTGCGCTGCGCGATGTTCCGCAACAGCAACCGTCGCGTGACGTTTCGTCCTCAGCACGGCCAGCAGGTTCTGGTTCGCGCCAATATCACCCTGTATGAGCCGCGCGGCGATTATCAGATTATCGTCGAGAGCATGCAGCCCGCGGGCGAAGGCCTGCTGCAGCAGAAGTATGAACAGCTAAAAGCCAGGCTCTCTGCCGAAGAGCTGTTCGACCAGCAGTACAAAAAGACGCTGCCCTCCCCCGCCCACTGCGTTGGGGTCATCACCTCGAAAACCGGTGCGGCACTGCACGATATTTTGCACGTGCTGAAGCGTCGCGACCCTTCCTTGCCCGTCATCATCTACCCGACCGCCGTTCAGGGTGACGATGCGCCGGGCCAGATAGTTCGCGCCATTGAGCTGGCGAACGTGCGTCAGGAGTGTGACGTCTTAATCGTCGGACGCGGCGGCGGCTCGCTGGAAGATCTGTGGAGCTTTAACGACGAGCGCGTGGCGCGGGCAATCTTTGCAAGTATTATCCCCGTGGTGAGCGCCGTCGGCCACGAAACGGACGTAACAATTGCGGATTTCGTCGCGGATCTGCGTGCGCCTACCCCGTCCGCGGCGGCGGAAGTGGTCAGCCGCAACCAGCTGGAGCTGCTGCGTCAGATTCAGAACGTACAGCAGCGTCTTGAGATGGCGATGGACTACTTTCTTGCCAACCGTACCCGCCGCTTTACCCAGCTTCATCATCGTCTTCAGCAGCAGCATCCGCAGCTGCGTCTGGCGCGCCAGCAGACCGTGCTGGATCGTCTGCGTCAGCGCATGAACGTTGCGGTGGACGCGCAGCTTAAGCGCGCGGTATCGCGCCAGCAGCGCGTGACGCAGCGCCTGAACCAGCAGAACCCGCAGCCGAAAATCTATCGCGCGCAAACGCGGATCCAGCAGCTGGAGTATCGTCTGGCGGAGACAATCCGGGCGCGGCTGAGCACCACCCGCGAGCGTTTTGGCAATGCGGTGACCCACCTTGAAGCCGTCAGCCCCCTCTCCACGCTGGCGCGCGGCTATAGCGTGACGACGGCGACGGACGGCAAAGTGCTGAAGCAAACTAAACAGGTAAATACCGGCGATGTGCTGACGACGCGTCTTTCCGACGGCTGGGTAGAAAGTGAAGTGAAATCAATTAAACCGGTGAAAAAAACGCGTCAGCGTAAAACCGGATAATTCTTCGCCGGTTACTTACTATACTGCTGCTATTCCCTTTTTTAATAAGGAGAGCAGCATGCCCCATCTTCATAGCGTTATTCCCCCTTATATTCTTCGTCGTATTATCGAAAGCGGTTCCGAGCCGCAGCAGCGCTGCGCCCGTCAGACCTTAACCCATGTCCAGACGCTGATGGCCCACATGCCGGGCAAACCCGCCGCGCCGCACGTGAATAAAGCCGGGCAGCTGGAGCGCGATATTTACGACGCGAAGCAAACCCAGGAGCTGCCGGGTATGCAGGTGCGTTACGAAGGCCAGCCGTCGAACGGCGATGTGGCGGTGGATGAAGCCTACGATTATTTGGGTATTACCCATGATTTCTTCTGGAAAGAATATCAGCGTGATTCGCTCGATAATAAAGGGCTTATTTTGACCGGCACCGTGCATTACGGCCGGGAATATCAGAACGCCTTCTGGAACGGTCAGCAGATGGTATTTGGCGACGGCGACGGGGAAATATTTAACCGCTTTACCATCGCCATCGACGTGGTGGCGCACGAACTCAGCCACGGCGTGACCGAGACCGAAGCCGGGCTTATCTATTTTGAACAGTCGGGCGCGCTGAACGAGTCTCTGTCGGACGTGTTTGGCTCGCTGGTCAAACAGTACCATCTGAAGCAAACCGCCGATAAAGCTGACTGGCTCATTGGCGAAGGGCTACTGGCGAAAGGGATTAACGGCAAAGGGCTGCGCTCAATGTCTGAACCCGGCACAGCCTATGACGATCCTCTGCTCGGCAAAGACCCGCAGCCTGCGCACATGAAAGATTTCATTAAAACGCGCGAGGATAACGGCGGCGTGCATCTGAACTCCGGCATTCCCAACCGGGCATTTTATCTGGCTGCGACGGCGATCGGCGGCTACGCCTGGGAAAAAGCGGGTTATGCCTGGTACGACACGGTTTGCGATCGCAAACTGGCGCAGGATGCGGATTTTGAGGCCTTCGCAAAACTGACGATCGCGCACGGAGAGAAACGCTCCGGCGGCGACGCTGGTGCGGCCATTAAACAAGCCTGGGAACAGGTGGGAGTGTTGTAAATGCAGGTTCCGGAACTGACGGATGACGCCGTGGTTGAGCTGGCCCGGGAAGGCGGCGTCGCTTTTATCCCCAGGCTGAGCGGACAGCGCACCATCGCGCTCTCCTCGCTCAATGAAGCCCAGCGCCAGCGCCTGGTGAGCATCCTGGAGCAGGCTTTTCCACGCGGCCAGCCGCCGGGGCAAGCCTCTTCACCCGGCAGCGGCGACCAGCGCTATTTCCGCATCCAGATTATCTGGACCGGGCAAAATCAGGCGCACTACGCCGATATCGTCGTGCTGGTGCCGGAGCAGGAAGCGCCAGAGTCGCTGGTTGAGCTGTGGAAGAAAGGCGAAGGCTGCGTCTGCGATTAACCTTCGGCCCGAACAAACTCCACGCGTTTTTTAGAGATAAGGCCGTGGCCATTCTGGCAGAAATAGTCCACCGCGCCGCAGGCTTTTAATACCTGGAGCGGCTGATGGCACTCCGGGCAGCGGGCTTCAAGCGCAATATCTTTATTGCAGCTGTCGCAGTGCGCTACGCCGTTCTGGGGCTCCAGCGGTGCCTGGCATTCCGGGCAGGTAATCGACATATTCTCTCCTGTTGGGTTTTACCGGGACAGGATAACTGTCCCGGTAGGCTGAACATTATCAGGCTTCAGCTGCCGGTTTAGTCTGCGCATTTTCCAGCATGCGGCGCACCGGAACAATAAGGACGATCAGTACCGCGGCACAGATCAGCAGCGCGATGGAGCAGCGCGCAAAGAGATCCGGCAGCATATCCAGCTGATCGGCCTTCACGTGGCCGCCAATCAGGCCCGCCGCCAGGTTACCGAGCGCGCTGGCGCAGAACCACAGCCCCATCATCTGGCCGCGCATTCTTTCCGGCGCAAGCAGCGTCATGGTCGCCAGGCCAATCGGACTCAGGCACAGCTCGCCGAGCGTCAGCATCAGGATGCTGCCCACCAGCCAGAACGGCGACACGCCCGCTCCACCGCTGCTCAGCACGTTCTGTGCCGCCAGCATCATCAGGCCAAAGCCCGCCGCCGCGCACAGAATACCAATAACAAACTTGGTGATGCTGCTCGGACGAATGTTTTTGCTCGCGAGCTTCGGCCATGCCCAGCTAAACACCGGAGCCAGCAGAATGATGAACAGGGCGTTGATTGACTGGAACCACACCGCCGGGATTTCAAAATCACCAATCATGCGGTTAGTGTAGTCGTTGGCAAACAGGTTGAATGAAGTTGGCTTCTGCTCAAACGCGGACCAGAAGAACGCCGCGGAGATCAGCAGAATAAAGCAGACCAACAGCCTGGCGCGCTCTTTACGATTCAGGCCCGCAAAAACAAACAGATAAATAAAGTAGAGGGCAACGGATGCCGCAATCACGTAGACCAGCACGCTGGCTACCGCGACCGGGTTAATCACAATCACGCCCTGCGCAATCAGCGTCACGATCGTTGCCACGCCTGCCGCCAGCGCCAGCAGCCAAACGCCCACGCCGTTACGCTTCACCACCGGGCTGTTCCAGGTGGAGTCGAGGCCGACTTCGCCGTCATAGCGTTTCATCGCCGGAACGGCAAACACGCGGAAGATAATCAGCGCCACCAGCATCCCGATGCCGCCAATACCAAAGCCCCAGTGCCAGCCGTGGGTTTTAATCAGCCAGCCGGAAATCAGCGGCGCGATGAACGAGCCCATGTTGATGCCCATATAGAACAGCGAGAAACCGCCGTCACGACGCGCGTCGCCTTTTTTATACAGGGTGCCGACCATCACCGAGATACAGGTCTTAAACAGCCCGGAGCCAAGCACGATGAACATCAGGCCGATAAAGAACAGGTTGTTCCCCATTACCGCAGAGAGCGCAATCGACAGGTGGCCGAGCGCAATCAGAATTGAACCGTACCAGACGGCTCTCTGCTGACCGAGCCAGTTATCCGCCAGCCAGCCGCCCGGCAGCGCGGCCAGGTACATGGTACCGGCAAAGATACCGACAATCGCCGAGGCGTTTTCACGCGCCAGGCCCATCCCGCCGTCATAGACGGTGGCGGCCATAAAAAGGATCAGTAACGGACGAATGCCGTAAAATGAGAAACGCTCCCACATCTCGGTGAAGAACAGGGAACCGAGCGGATACGGATGGCCGAAGAACGTTCGGCTCTCTTTTTGATTAACAGTGGATTGCATAATTCTCCCGAAAGGTATGTCGTCGTGCTTGTAAACACCAGCAGGTACGCCGGCCAGTTACGTATCTGGCCGATTTTTTACATGCGGCGAAAAGTTAGTTAACCATTTGATAACCAGGCGCTAGTTTTGTCTAGTACCGGACCCTGGACTTTAAGATGAAAATTCGACGATTGTCTACTTTCTTAGATTTAAACTTGGTTAAAAGTGAATAGTGATTGACTTCACACAGAGAAAACCGGCGGTATGATTGGGCAAAAAAAGCCCGCGATAAACGCGGGCTTTCGTGAAGCAGGTAAAGCTTATTTGCTTTTCTTAATGTGCTTAATCAAGCGCTTACGCTTACGCATCTGATTTGGCGTCAGGGTGTTGCGCTTGTTGGCAAACGGGTTTTCCCCTTCCTTAAACTGGATACGGATAGGCGTGCCCATTACGTCCAGCGATTTACGGAAGTAGTTCATCAGATAGCGCTTGTAGGAATCCGGCAGGTCTTTCACCTGGTTGCCGTGAATTACTACGATTGGCGGGTTGTAACCACCGGCGTGGGCATATTTCAGCTTCACGCGACGGCCGCGCACCAGCGGCGGCTGATGGTCTTCTGCAGCCATATTCATGATGCGGGTCAGCATGGCGGTGCTCTGACGACGGGTGGAGCTGTCGTACGCTTCACGCACGGATTCGAACAGGTTACCCACTCCGCTGCCGTGCAGCGCAGAGATGAAGTGCACGCGGGCAAAGTCGATAAATCCCAGACGGAAGTCGAGAGTCTCTTTCACCTGCTCGCGCACTTCATTGCTCAGGCCATCCCACTTGTTGACTACGATAACCAGTGAGCGCCCACTATTGAGGATAAAGCCGAGCAGAGAGAGGTCCTGATCGGAGATACCTTCGCGTGCGTCGATGACCAGCAGCACTACGTTAGCATCTTCGATCGCCTGCAGGGTTTTGATAACGGAGAATTTTTCCACCACATCGGTGATTTTCCCGCGCTTACGCACCCCGGCGGTGTCGATGAGGACATACTCACGCTCATCGCGCTGCATAGGAATGTAGATACTGTCACGGGTGGTGCCCGGCATGTCGTAAACGACCACGCGCTCTTCACCCAGAATACGGTTAGTAAGCGTAGACTTACCTACGTTTGGACGACCCACGATGGCCAGCTTGATCGGCAGGTCCTGCGGGTTGAAGTCGTCTTCAGGCTCTTCTTCGCCCTCTTCTCCGTCTTCGAACTGCGCCCAGTATTCAGCGTCTTCGTCCACCTCTTCCGGCGGGTTCACTTCATCAACCCACGGTAGCAGAACGGTTTCCAGCAGGCTGGTGACGCCACGGCCATGCGATGCCGCAATCGGGTAGATCTCACCCAGGCCCAGAGACCAGAAATCCGCGACGGCCTGATCGGCATCGATGCCGTCAGTTTTGTTCGCCACCAGGAAGGTCGGCTTTTCGCGTGAACGCAGGTGTTTGGCAATAGCGGAGTCCGCCGGCATCAGGCCAGCGCGCGCATCCACCATAAACAGCACCACATCCGCTTCTTCAATCGCCAGCAGCGACTGTTCCGCCATGCGGGTTTCAACGCCGTCTTCTGTGCCGTCAATACCACCGGTATCAATACAGATGAACTCACGTCCTTCCACCTCTGCACGACCGTACTTACGGTCACGCGTCAGCCCCGGGAAATCCGCAACCAGCGCATCACGGGTGCGTGTTAAACGGTTAAAAAGAGTGGATTTTCCAACGTTAGGGCGCCCGACAAGCGCGACCACAGGTACCATGTTTGAAGCCTCATAAAATTCAAAATAACGTCGCTTTTGCGGCGTTTTTAAAAATGTCAAAACGGCTCCTGAGTGAACAGGAGCCGTTTAGTATACTACAACCGCCGGGTAATTAACGCGTGATCGCGTACAGCGTGCCGTCTTTTGCCTGAATCAGCAGTTTGCCGTCGGCCACAACCGGATCGGTCAGGAAACCAGAGCTGTCGACTTTTTGCTGTGCAACAAAGCGGCCGTTATCCGGATCGATCCAGTGCATATACCCTTCGCTGTCGCCAACCACCAGGCTACCGTTGTACAGTGCCGGAGCAGTCAGCAGACGGTGCAGCAGATCGCTTTGCGTCCACAGCGTCACGCCGCCTTCAGTGCTCAGAGCCAGCAGACGGTCGTTCTGATCGACCATATAGATGCGGTTGCCCTCAACGATGAAATCGTTCACAGAGCCCAGCTCACGTTTCCACATGATCTGGCCGCTGCGCAGATCCAGCGCGGTCAGGTTGCCGTTATAGGCCAGCGCGTAAACCACACCGTTAACGATGACTGGCGTTGTGTCTACGTCGCTCAGACGGTCAATTTCCGTTGAGCCAGTAGCCTGAGAGATACGCTGCTGCCAGATCATCTGGCCCTGCTGCATCAGCACTGCGCTCACGCGACCGTTGTCACCGCCCACAATGGCAGCACCAAATGCGGTAGCCGGCGCGGATTCGCCGCGCAGAGAGAGCGCAGGCATATCCAGGTTAACGGTCCATTTCACCAGACCGTCCGCTTCATTCAGCGCCTGCAGCTGGCCGTTGCTGGTATGAATCAGCACCAGACCGTCGCTTACTACCGGACGAGACAGGGATTCACCCGCTACGGTTGTTTGCCAGGCAATGGAGCCGTCGCTGCTGTTCAGCGCATAAACCTGCGCTTTTTCGCTGCCCACGTAGACATGACCACCGGCAACGGTCAGACCGCCAGACAGCAGTGCAGGTTTACGGGAGAACCAGCCGTCTTTTTCCGCCAGGTTAACGGACCATACTTCTTTCCCGTCATCGGCGTTCACCGCTTTCACGGTACCTTTTCGGTCAGCGGCATAGACAACGCTGTCGGCATACGCAGGATGAAGGTTGGAATAGAAATCACCAATCCCATTGCCCACGGAGACATCCCACGCGGTGGATGGGGTAAACTGGTTTTCAACCGTCGGCAGTGGGGACATTTTCACAACGTCTTCTTCGCCACTGAACAGTGAACAACCACTCAATAACGTAACAGAAAGCAGTCCTGGCAGAAGTAATTTACGCAATTGCATCGGGTCCCTCTCAGACGGACAAATTATTTATTTTCATCTGCATCATTTCGCTCAGCGCAGGTGAAGCATTGCTCTCTACGCCAGCTTGCCACGCTTTACGCGCGCCCGCTTTGTCACCTTTGCTCAGCAGTGCTTCACCGCGCAGATCGGCAACGATGGCAGCAAAACCTTCGCCTTTGATGGTATCGAGCGTTTTCAGCGCATCGTCAGCTTTTTTCTGCTGAACCTGAATACGTGCCAGGCGCAGATTGATCACCGCTTTCAGGTTCTCATCGCTGGCCGCAGCAAGGCTCTGCGAGAGCTGTGCAGCGGCTTTATCCAGTTCGTTCTTATCAACGTACTGCTGAGCCACTTCCAGCGCAGCCAGTGCACCGTAGGTGTTTTTGTTGTCAGCCGCAAATTTTTCTGCCGCAGCCAGCGTTTGCGGCTGATCGGCACGAATTGCGCTCACGGTATTTTCATAGGACAGGGACGCGCCACGCGCGGAATCTGCCTGATGATTGTTCCAGTAACGCCACCCCACCAGCGCACCGATACCTAAAATAACCCCAACAACCAGCGCTTTGCCGTTTTCAACAAAGAAGCGCTTAATCGCGTCGACCTGATCGTGTTCGTTCTCGTAAATTTCCACGCAGTCCTTCTCCTTAGCCCAATAGAGTGCGCAAGTGCGCCGCAACGCCGTCCTGCGTTACCGTTGTCTGCTCACCAGAGCGCAGGTCCTTCACCACCACTTCGCCGTTAGCCACTTCGGACTCGCCCAGCACCAGTGCAATACTTGCGCCCCACTTATCGGCACGAGCAAACTGTTTTTTGAAGTTGCCGCCGCCATGGTTGGTCATCAGCTTAACGTCCGGGAGCGCATCGCGCACGCGTTCGGCAAGCTGCATCGCCGCAGACTGCGTTTCCGCGCCTGAAGCCACCAGGTATATATCGACAACAGAATCTGCTTTAAATTCCGGATTAACTGCCTGAACCAGCAAAACAAGTCGCTCAAGGCCCATCGCGAAGCCAACAGCAGGGGCTGCGCGACCGCCAAGTTGCTCAACCAGACCGTCATAACGGCCGCCCGCACATACGGTACCCTGAGAACCGAGGCTGGTGGTCACCCACTCAAACACGGTACGGTTGTAGTAGTCCAGACCGCGCACCAGGCGCTGATTCACGGTATAGGCGATGCCTGCCGCCTCAAGCAGCTTGCACAGGCCCGCGAAGTGTTCGCGAGATTCTTCATCCAGGTAGTCACCCAGAGCAGGCGCATCGTTCAGCAGTGCCTGAACATCCGCGTTTTTGGAATCCAGTACGCGCAGCGGGTTGCTGTACATGCGACGTTTGCAGTCTTCGTCCAGCTTCTCTTTATGCTGTTCCAGGAACGCTACCAGCGCATCGCGGTAGTTAGCGCGAGCTTCCAGAGAACCGATAGAGTTCAGCTCAAGGGAAACGTGATCGGCGATACCGAGGGCGCGCCACCAGCGGGCCGTCAACATAATCAGTTCGGCGTCAATGTCCGGACCCTGCAGGCCAAAGACTTCCACACCCAGCTGATTGAACTGACGATAACGACCTTTCTGAGGACGTTCGTGGCGGAACATCGGGCCGATATACCACAGGCGCTGCTCCTGATTGTACAGAAGACCATGTTCGATGCCGGCGCGTACGCAGCCCGCCGTACCTTCCGGACGCAGGGTCAGGCTGTCGCCGTTGCGGTCCTCAAAGGTGTACATCTCTTTTTCAACCACGTCGGTGACTTCACCGATCGCGCGTTTGAATAACGGGGTCTGCTCTACAATCGGCAAACGGATTTCGCTGTAACCGTAGCTGCCGAGCACCTGCTTCAGTGTGCCTTCAATGCGCTGCCAGATGGCGGTTTCGCCAGGCAGATAATCGTTCATGCCGCGGATGGCTTGAATGTTTTTTGCCACGTTTATTCTCTTTCTATATACAAAAAAAACCCAAAGAATGGGTTCAATCATACATGGGAAGCGGCACGCTTCCCATCACGTTATTTTTCAACCTGCTGAACGCTGATACGCTGTGTTTCGTCCATCATGGCGGCTTTGGCGCGGATGCGGGCTTCAAGCTGGTCGATCATGTCGCTATTATCCAGACGATCTTTACGAACGCCATCTTCATAGAGACCACTTTTCTTGTTACCGCCGGTCACGCCCAGGGTTGACACCAGCGCTTCACCCGGACCGTTTACCACACAGCCGATGATGGAGACGTCCATCGGGGTGATAATGTCTTCCAGACGCTGCTCCAGGGCATTCACCGTCCCGATCACATCAAACTCCTGACGTGAGCAGGTTGGGCAGGCAATGAAGTTGATCCCACGCGCGCGAATGCGCAGTGACTTCAGGATATCGAAACCGACTTTGATCTCTTCGACCGGATCGGCCGCCAGCGAGACGCGCAGGGTGTCACCGATCCCTTCGGAGAGCAGCAGCCCCAGACCGATCGCAGATTTTACAGAGCCGCTGCGCAGGCCGCCCGCTTCGGTGATCCCGAGGTGCAGAGGCTGGTCGATCTGTTTTGCCAGCAGACGATAAGACTCTACCGCCAGGAACACGTCGGACGCTTTTACGCTGACTTTGAACTGATCGAAGTTAAGACGATCGAGATGATCGACATGACGCATCGCGGATTCGAGCAGCGCCTGTGGCGTCGGCTCGCCGTATTTTTCCTGCAGGTCTTTTTCCAGGGAACCGGCGTTAACGCCGATACGGATAGGAATATTTTTATCGCGGGCGCAGTCCACGACCATGCGGATACGCTCTTCGTTACCGATGTTGCCCGGGTTAATGCGCAGGCAATCGACGCCGTATTCGGCCACTTTCAGCGCGATGCGGTAGTCGAAGTGAATATCAGCCACCAGCGGAACGCTGACCTGCTGTTTGATCAGTTTGAACGCCTCAGCGGCATCCATGGTCGGGACGGAGACGCGAACAATGTCCGCGCCTACACGTTCTAATGCTTTGATTTGATTGACCGTCGCTTCTACATCGGTAGTGCGCGTGTTGGTCATCGACTGAACGGCGATAGGTGCCCCATCGCCGATTGGCACATTCCCAACGTAAATCCGTTTCGATTTTCTACGTTGAATCGGAGCCTGGTTATGCATGAAAAATCTCCCGCGTTGCCCGTCTGTTACTGTGCTGCTGATTGTTCGGCATTAACGGTAAGACGTGCAACCTGGTTAGTTCTGATAAAGCGGCTCAGGTCGACAGGTTTTCCTTGATACTGGATCTGTACCGCTGCCGGAGCGCCGATTTTAAGTTTATAGGGAGCCTGGCCGGTTAGGTTTAACGTGCCATCTTTACGCTGCAGGCCGCTGAACAGTTTTTTACCTGTCGCGTCAGTCACTTCCAGCCAGCAGTCAGCGCTGAAGTTCATCACCAGCGCGTTGGGATCGGCTGCTGTCGCCGTACCCGCCGGGCTGGTTGGCAGAGTCGCTGCGCTATTGTCCGCAGGCTGAGCAGCCGCAGGCGCGTTCGCCGCAGGCGCGTTCGCCGCAGTATCAACATTAGCCTGAGAAGGGGCAACAACCGCGTTTTGATCCTGAGCCTGCGGCGCAGCGGTGTTAGCCGTTGCTGCCGGAGCCTGTACAGCATCGGTCGCCGAGGCGTCTGGCGCTGCGGTCTGTGGCTCGCTTGAGGAAGCTGCGCCGTCGGTATTCAGCGGCACGTTCTGGGCATTCTCACTTCCGGCCTGGTTGAGTTCGGCGGAGGATTGATCGGCCATGGTGGTGATCTCTTCCTGCTGGGCCTTGTGGTTTTGCCACCACCATGCGCCGGTCAGACCGATCACCACAAACAGCACCAGCCAGGTAAAGCTCATCAGCCAGCCATCGCGTTTTTTACGACGTTTCCCCAGGGAGAAAGTCTGCATCGGCGCAACTTTTGCTGCACGGACCGGTGCCTGCTTCTCCATCATTGGCAGTAATTCGTTTTCGGGGATATGCACCAGTTTTGCGTAAGAGCGGATATAACCGCGCAAGAACGTTGAAGCCAGATCGGCAGGTGCCTTATCTTCTTCAATATCGCGAACCGTGGAAACCTTCAGGCACAAGCGTTCCGCAACGGCTTGCTGGCTGAGTCCGAGTTGTTCACGGGCGTTGCGAAGACGAACGCCAGTGGAGAGTGCTTCATGTTGGTCGTGAGTGGCTTCAGTATTCATTCGCTACAACTACTGGTACGTGAAAAATAAGGGTTCAGGTGCCGGTGAGTCACAATGCCACCCGCACCGCGAAACTTCTGGTCAGTTAACCTTGAACAGAGAGTATAAGACTGTCAGCCCGGAGATGACAGTACAGCCCTGCCCGTACGGCTAAACTGTTGTTACGTCGTTACATACTGCCCGAAAGTCGGATGAAACGCACCGTAATTATTGTTCAGTCATCACGAATCTGACTGATTATTCAGTAAGAGTATGCTTCACGGCGCAGATAATGCGCCGTGGGTGCATAATAATCAAACAGCTTTAACCGCGATCGTCTCGCCCTGCATGCGTTTACGCAGGGTACGTTTGGTACGGTCAATAACGTCACCAGCCAGCTGTCCGCATGCTGCATCAATATCATCACCCCGGGTTTTACGCACGATGGTGGTGAAACCATACTCCATCAGCACCTTGGAGAAACGGTCGATACGGCTGTTCGAGCTACGGCCATACGGCGCGCCCGGGAACGGGTTCCATGGGATCAGGTTGATTTTACATGGCGTATCTTTCAGCAGTTCAGCCAGCTGATGTGCATGTTCGGTACCGTCGTTGACGTGGTCAAGCATCACGTACTCGATGGTGACGCGGCCCTGGTTGGCGTTGGATTTCTCCAGATAGCGACGCACCGCAGCGAGGAAGGTTTCGATATTGTACTTTTTGTTGATCGGCACAATTTCGTCACGAATTTCGTCGTTTGGTGCATGCAGGGAGATCGCCAGCGCAACGTCAATCATATCGCCCAGCTTGTCCAGCGCAGGCACAACGCCAGAGGTAGACAGCGTGACGCGACGCTTGGACAGACCAAAACCGAAGTCATCCAGCATGATTTCCATCGCCGGAACGACGTTGGTCAGGTTCAGCAGCGGCTCACCCATCCCCATCATCACCACGTTGGTGATAGGACGCGTACCGGTTACTTTTGCCGCACCGACGATTTTCGCGGCACGCCAGACCTGGCCGATAATTTCTGACACCCGCAGGTTACGGTTAAAGCCTTGCTGCGCGGTAGAGCAGAATTTGCACTCCAGCGCACAGCCTACCTGAGAGGAGACACACAGCGTGGCGCGGTCTTCTTCCGGGATGTAGACGGTCTCAACGCGCTGATCGCCTACCGCAATCGCCCATTTGATGGTGCCATCCGCTGAGCGCTGCTCTTCCACCACTTCCGGTGCGCGGATTTCAGCCACTTCCTTAAGCTTGTTGCGCAGGACCTTGTTGATGTCAGTCATGTCATCAAAATTGTCGCTGCAGTAATGGTACATCCACTTCATGACCTGATCGGCACGAAACGGCTTTTCGCCCATCTCTTTAAAGAACTCGCGCATCTGCTGACGGTTCAGATCCAGCAGGTTGATTTTTCCATTTTTATTGGGAACCGCAGGAATGGCGACTTCGGAGGTATTCACTAATTCAGACATAATATTTTCCGGCCTCGTTGTTACACGTTATGGCCCATGGAGGGTTGAATAGAAACGCCCCGGAAAGCAGTCTGCTCGTCCGGGGCGTTGCATTGTACAAAGTCTGGCGCAGGGATGCCACGTCTGGACGCGGCATTTACGAAAATAATGTGTAAACGAAACCGTTAAATTAACGGGTGCGTGGACACACTTCGCCTTCAGCGAAGAAGAAAGCGATTTCGCGTGCAGCAGATTCAACAGAGTCAGAACCGTGGGTACCGTTCTCGGTGAAGCTGTCTGCATAGTCAGCGCGCAGAGTACCCGCCAGCGCGTTGTCCGGGTTGGTTGCGCCCAGCAGGTCACGGTGACGCTGTACTGCGTTTTCGCCTTCCAGCACGGATACCACAATTGGACCGGAGGTCATGAACTCAACCAGGCCGTCAAAGAATGGGCGACCTTCGTGCTCAGCGTAGAAACCGCGAGCCTGCTCAACGGTCAGGTGCAGCATTTTGGTGCCAACAATTTTGAACCCTGCAGATTCAAAGCGAGCGAAGATGCTGCCAATAACGTTTTTTGCCACCGCGTTTGGTTTGATGATGGAAAAAGTACGTTCAATAGCCATGATAACCTCTGTCAATGTTCTGTTGTTTTGCATACCTGAGTATGGTGTGGCGCGGATTATAATGAGCAATAGCGCCATTGCCTATGGATTCAGGTAACATTTTTTTAAAATAAGACGAGTTTTAGCAACAGCTCACATCTGAAAGCTGTTTTCAGATTACTGCAGCGTAAAATTCACCGTCGCGACCTGCCCGGTCTCATCCATAACGAGTAACTGATAATCGCCAGATTTATCAAGCTGTAATGTGTAAACTCTTCCCTTCACATTCAGCGGTTCACCGTTCAAAAACCACCAGCGCTCACCGCTATTGCCGGTCGCCTGAAGCGGCAGCGAAACGCGGGATTCCCCCGGCAGACGTTTGATGACGGCCCCTTCACGCACGCCTGTCAGGATGAGTGGCGCAGGTGCATCCTGCGACAGCGGAGGACAGGTGGTTGATGAAGGAGGGACCCGTACCGCGCGACGCTCGGTCGCCGGCAGCCACGGCTCCAGCGGCAGCGGCCAGACATCCAGGACTTTTTCAGTTGCATCAGGGCAATCTGCCGCCACGCGTTTACCCGTTTTATCCAGCCAGACCGGGAAACGAATGCCGCGTATCCCTTCCTGTTCGGGCAATAGCAGCGTGGGCGGTTCACTCCCTTCCAGCAGCCAGGTCGACAGGCGACGCCGACAGTTTTCACTCCCTTCCGGCAGCGACTGGCCGCCCGGCCAGCAGATCACGCCCCGCCCGACGTTCTCCGGACGCGGGTCGCGCGGCAGGCGGGCCTCGTCTACCGATGAGCGTGACTGAAGCAGGTTATTCACCTGGTTTAATAGCGGAACCGCGCTGGCGAAACCAAACTGCCCCGCTACGGGCGTGCCGTCCGGTCGTCCTGTCCAGATGCCTATTACGTAACGGGCATTCAGACCAATCGCCCAGGCATCACGGTAGCCGTAGCTGGTGCCGGTTTTCCACGCCAGCGGCGCGATTTGCGGTAGCGCATTATCCGGCAGCGGCTGCGCCTCGTTCGCCAGAATACGGCGAATAATCCACGCCGAGCCTTGCGAAAGCAGCGGACGGTCAATGAGCGGATCGCCCGGCCGTAAACGCAGCCTTCCCGCCTTACCGTGTCGGGCAAAGGCGCTGTAGGCCGCTGTGATATCCGCCAGCCGGGCGCCTGCCCCACCGAGGATCAGGGACAGATTCGGCTGCGCCCCCGCGGGCAGGATCAGCGGCAATCCCGCGTTGCTCAGCATCCCGGCAAAACGTTTTGGCCCGTAGGCTTCCAGTACCTGTACCGCGGGCAGGTTGAGGGAGCGCACCAGCGCTTCACTCATGCTGACCGGTCCGTGGAACCCACTGTCAAAATTCCCGGGGCGATAATCACCGGTTTTTCTGGGAACGTCCTGGAGCAGCGAGGCGGGATGGATCAGGCCATCGTCCAGCGCCATACCGTAAATAAAGGGCTTTAACACCGATCCCGGGGATCGGATCGCATTGACCATATCCACGTGGCTGAAACGCGTGTCATCGTTAATATCCACCGAGCCGACCCAGCCGCGCACTTTCATATCGGTATGATCCACGACGATCATCGCCAGCGAGCTGCGTGCCGGCAGGCGAGATTTCCAGTTCATCGCCAGCTCTTCCAGCTGCCGCTGTAGCCCGGCATCCAGCGTGGTGACAATTTTAGTGTCGCGGCTTTTGCCTAGCATCATGCGCGCAAAGAGCGGTGCCAGCTGCGGCATCTGCCGGGGCGCCAGCCATACCGATTCCTCCCGTGATTCTTTGACCTGCTTCGCGGACCAGACGCCCTGCGTGACCATGCGGTCTAGCACTTTGTTGCGCGCCGCCTCGGCCCGTTCAGGCCAGCGGTCCGGACGCAAGCGGCTGGGTGCCTGCGGCAGTACCGCCAGCAGCGCCGCTTCGGAATAGCTGAGCTGCGACGGCGGTTTGCCAAGATAGGTCCAGCTTGCCGCTCCGACGCCCTGCAGCGTGCCGCCAAACGGAGCGCGGTTGAGATAGAGGGTGAGAATGTCTCGCTTGGAAAGATGCCACTCCAGCTGCATCGCCCGCCAGAGCTGACGAACTTTGCCGCCAAAGGTGCGCGGATGTGGGTCCAGCAGGCGTGCCACCTGCATTGTGAGCGTGCTTCCGCCAGAGACGACTTTGCCAGAACTGAGATCCTGCCAGGCAGCGCGCAGGACAGAAAGCGGGTTTACGCCAGGGTGATCCCAGAACCAGCGATCTTCATACTGGATCAGCGCCTCAAGGTAGCGGGGAGAGACCTCTTCAATGGTAACCGGGTAGCGCCAGATACCGTCGCTATCGGCAAAACGCCAGAGCGGCGTGCCCTTCTCATCCACCACCACCCGGGCGGGGTTAACCTCTTTCAGAGGCAGCGGCCACAGGCGGTCGGCGGCGACAATCAGCCCCCATAAAACGAGAAGCGCTCCCGCCAGCCATAGCCAGCGGGAGCGTGTCAGACGTGCCATTCGCATATTACGGAACAACAATCAGCGGGCCGCTGGCCGACCCCGTTGCCCGCCACTGCGGAACGTACATAGACTCCACCATCGGGACCGGCACCTGATAGGTTCCCGGCGTCACGGCGCGCGCCAGATAGACCAGCGTGACTGGCTGACCTTCATTTACCGGCACGGCGGCCACAAAGCGGTCGTCGCGGAATTCCATATGCTGAATGTCCGCCTGCTGCATCTGGCTGAGCAGGTTCTGTACTTCGCTACCGCTGTCCTGCAGGCTGGCGCTGCTGCTTGCCAGGTTCTGGTTTTCCAGCTCCAGACCCGCAGGGAGGAGATCCACCACCAGCGCATCCGGCACGTTCTGGCTGGCTTTAACTTCCAGCCACACCAGCACCAGCTCACCGCTCTTCAGGGAAGAGAGTGATTTAGTGCTGCCGTCGGTTGCCAGGATATGACGTTCAACCTGCAGCACGTTCGCGCTCGGCTGAGGCGCGTATTCCGGATAGCCGGTGCTGTCCAGACGCACCCACAGCGGAGTCGTGCCAGTATTGGTCACCTGCAGCGCGCCAAGCTGGTCGCCGCTCACGTTTTGTACCAGTGACTTATCGCCGCCAGATGCGGTCTCAGACAGAGAGGTTTTCGCCTGCCATGTACCGGACAAGGTTTGCAGCGAACGTCCGGCCAGGAACAGCGCATTGCTCTCCTGCGTTGACAGCCAGCGCTGGCTGAAGGCCTGTTCAGACAGAGCATTCAGCAGCGTATTCTGCGCAACCGGCAGCAGCTTGTACTCCTCCAGCAGGGAGAGCATCAGAGCGTTATCGCGAAGCTGGCTGCCGTAATCGGCCATCCAGGTTTTGCTGTCGTTACGCGGCGTTTTGAGTGCCAGGTCCAGCGCCTGCTGGCTGCGCGGTGCATCGCCCATCAGCTTGAGCGCCATGCCCAGCTGCATCAGCGGCAACCCGGAAGCCGCCTGCTCGTGGCGATCCCAGATTTCACGCAGCGCGCCCAGCGGCGCTTTTTGCTGACGTGCCAGCACCAGCGCGGCATAGGCCTGCACGGCGAACTTGCTGGCCTGAGTATCATCGCTGTAGCGAATGGACATCATTCCCGGATCCTGCAGGTAGCGCAGCAGGCGGTTATTGGCGTTATTCACCGCATCGGCAGGTACGCTGTAACCCTGCTCGCCCGCGCGCACCAGGAAGTCGGTCACGTAGGCCGTCAGCCAGTACTCTTCCGGGCCGTTTTTATCCCATAGCGCAAAACCACCGTCCTCACGCTGCATCTGCAGCAGGCGAGAGATGCCAATATCAATCGCCGCACGGCGCTTATCATCGGTGTCGCCTTTGATGCCAAGTGCAGTCAGCTGCGCCGCGTTGGTGTAGAGCGACGGGAACAGGCCACTGGTGGTCTGTTCCAGGCAGCCATACGGATACGCCTGCAGTTCGCGAATATAGCGCGCCAGGTTAAGCGGTGGTTTGCCGCTCAGCAGCAGCTGTCCCTGCAGGGTAGCAGGAGAGAAACCGTTACTATGCTGCGCCGGTGCGGTCCAGGACTCGCCGGGATTCAGCATGGCACCGGTATTCACCGTCTGCGCCGGGAACGCCGGACGCACGCCGATTTTCCAGCTCTTTTGCTGCGGGGCGAAGGTCTCACCCGGGAGCTGCAGGCCGGTCACCTGAGCGATCACTTCACCGTCACCATAACCGTCCAGCGCACGCACCGGAATAAACAGGGTGTTGCGTGCGCCAGGAGACAGCTGAATCGGCTGCGGCTGCCCGCCTTCCAGCGACAGTTTTCCTGTCGCGGTCAAGGCGACGTTCAGCGTTTGCGGCTGGTCGGTGAGGTTAGTGATATCCAGCGTCAGCCGCGAGGTATCCCCGCTTGCCAGGAAGCGCGGCGTGTTAAGCTCGGCAATGACCGGCGCGGCCACCACAACCTTGCTTTCACTGCTGCCGAAATCGTCCTCCGTCCAGGCCTGCGCCATCAGACGCAGCTCACCGTTGAAGTCTCCTATCGGCAGCGCAACCGTGCCTTCTCCGTTGGCATCCAGCGTGACCGGCTGTGCCTGCTGAGCAATAATGGTGACGTGGTTCACCGGCGGCTTACCGCCGCGCTTAAGTTCATCACCGTCACCACCAAAGCGCAGCGCGGCCAGGCGGCCCTGCCCTTCGATGACCTGGCCGTAGATATCGTAAATGTCCGCGCCATAGCGCTTCTGGCCGAAGAAAGCCTGCCACGGATCGGGCGTAACGTAATCGGTAATATTCAACACGCCGCTGTCTACCGCCGAGACCAGTACGTTAACCTTCTGCGGCACGGCACCCTCTTTCACGCTGGCTTTCACCTTCACCGAGAGCGTCTGATTTGGACGCATCTTCTGTGGGTTATCAAGCGCAATGTTCAGACGGCGATTTTCGTCGCCCATCGGCAGATGCAGCAGGCCGACCGCGCGTTTCGGCGTGGCGGATTTGGATTTATCACCAGGACGCACCACCAGCGTGCTGAGGTAGAGATCGTGACGTTTCCAGGCTTTGTCGACCGGGATAGCGAGATCAAGCCCGTTTGCCGGTACATCGATCTCTTTCCACCACAGCGGCCCTTCGCTGGACTCAATCATCGCATAGCCCTTGCCTGCTGCCGGCGCGGCAATGTGCAGGTTGATGGTATCGCCTGGCTGATAGGCTGGCTTATCCAGCTTCAGCGTCACGCGGTCAGGGCGTGCAGCCCCTGTGCCGTCGCTGTTATCCTGCCAGCTGTATCCCGCCCAGAAGCGTACGCTGCTGACCATCTCATCAGGCGCTTTCACCTCCAGACGATAAGAGCCCCACTCCACCGGGAAGGAGACTTTACCCGTCTCGTCGGCCTTGAGCGTCAGCTCCTGCTCGCCTTCAACCAGATCTTTCTGATCGAACTGAGACTGCCAGCCTTCGCTCTCTGACCAGTTCCAGAAGTAGTCCCGACGCTCGCGAATCAGGCGAACCTGTAACCCGGAAACGGCCTTTTTCGCGCCGCTGGCATCGGCGTAAACAATGTCGAAGCTGGCGTTACCGTTCTCGTCAACAATCGGCTGGTTGACGGTGGTATCGGTGCGGTAGTCGTAAACGGCTTTACTGGCGAACTGAGGGCGAATACCCGGCAGCTCAGCCGCTGGCCAGATGGCCTGCTCGGTGCGACGCGTCACCGGACGACCGCCCGACTCCAGCAGGCTGGCCTGCAGGATCAGCTGCAGCGGAGAGTGCACCTCTTTCCACTGGCTTTCGGTAGAAACCTGTCCACGCCCCTGCTCATCAAGCGTAAGCTGAACTTCATCCAGGCTGCGGCTCAGGTTCTCCTCGGCGATATCGCCAAACTGGAAGCCCGGCAGCGCAGCCACCGCGTCACGCAGCGGACGCAGGAAAAGCTGGCCCTGCAGAGAATTACCGTTGGCCGGTGCGCCATACAGGTAATAGCCCACCACGTTAAAGTCCACGTTATCCTGCGGTGAAACCGGCGATTTTTGTCCGCTCAGGTTCAATGCCATACGCTCGGGCATGAAGTCTTCGACGTGGAAGTCCCACAGGCGCTGCAGGTTATCGCCCGTGTTGGCACGGATATGCCACATACCGGTCTGCGCTCCGCTGTCCAGCGGATAGTTAAAGCGATAGAGCCCATTCTCTGGCTTGACGACAATCGTACGCGCGACCTGTCCATCCGGGCGCAGCACGTCAAGCTTCACGGGCTGATCGGGAAGCGGCTTACCGTCACTGTCGCGCAGCAGGCCGTTGAGGATCACTGTTTCACCCGGACGATAGAGATCGCGCGGGCCAAACATAAAGAATTGCTTGCTGTAGCCGGGGCTACCGGCAATATCGAACTCCGCCAGATCCAGCGCCGGAAGCTTGAGGTCAAGCAGCGTGGTCTGGCCGTCTTTGCTCGCCAGAATCAGCGCGGCTTCTTTGTCCGTTTCAAGCTTCGCATGACCGTCGGCATCGCTCTTCGCCTCAGCGAGAGTCTGGCCTTTGTCGTTCAGCAGCGTGACGGTCACGCCGGACTGCGCCGCACCGTTTTCCAGACTCTGAGTGAAAATATCCAGGCGGTTATGATAACGGTGAGCGGACAGACCAATATCGCTTAAGGTAAAGAGCGTTGCGGCGTTGCTGTAGTTGTAGTGCCCTGCCTGGTTCATGACCGCGATGTAAACGCCAGACTGCTGGAGCGGTTTAATATCCTTCAGGGGCAACAGCAATTTTTCGCGCGTATTGCGCGCCGGATTAAGATCGAATCGACCGGTGTAAACCAGCTCCGCCATCTTCAGCAGGTTATCGGATTCCCAGTTGGTCAGCGAGTTACGGTACTCCCACTGGCTGACAAGGGAGGCCAGCGATTCCGGCTTCACGCGGTAAAAGTTGACATCGACATTGTTGACGTTGAGCGCCATCACCGGCAGACCTTCCACCACCTTACCCGGCAGCAGCGAGCCGCGGCTGGCAAAACCAACGGTCGGTTCAATGTCCCGGGTGGTCAGGGCTTTTTCATAATCAATGCCAAACGTCGCCTTGTTCAGCGCCTGCAGGTCACGTTCAACGGTGACGACCAGGTTACGGTTAGGTTCCAGATGGCGCAGTCGAAGCTCTTTCAGGTTAGGCGCAAGTTCCCACGCCCCGTCAACCTTACCGCTTTTCTTATCCACGACATGCACCGTTTTGGCGAAATCCTGATCGGGATTTAGCGGAACAGAAAAGGTCAGCACCAGCGTGGCGGCACCGTCGAGCTGAACTTCTGAGGTATCCAGCAACGTCAGCGCTTTTCCCTGACTCTGGGCAGCCAGTTTAGCCAGCGTTTCTGCGTTGGGTTTTTCTGCAGCTTTCGGTGTGGATGCGGTGGTTGCCGCGGGAGCCGCAGCCTGGGGTTTATCGTCGCTGTTATCACAGCCGACAAGCGTAAACGTGGTAAGCAGCGCAAGAGAAAGCGCGGCTAAGCGAAACGGTTTCATCCTTTATCCCTGGCCCATGGAGCCTGTTGGTCGTCGTCCGGATAAGTATTATCCGCAAGTTTCATTAATTCAAAAAGGCCAATTTTAAAAACTGGAAAGCGTCTCGCAGAATGGCATCACGTCGCTACGCCGTGATGGAACCGCGATCACAGCACATAACGTCACATGTTACCTTTCAAGTCATTTGTTTTTAAAACAAGAAGATAGCTGGATATGCGCGCGTGAAGACTGCTAGTTTTATGACCATGACGCACCCCGAGTGCGCGGTTCAAAAAGAGAGAAAGCCATGAAACGAGCCGTGAACGCCCTACAAAATTTCGGAAAATCATTGTACGGACCGGTACTTATCTTACCGATCGTCGGTCTGTTTATCGCCTTTGGTAACGTGCTGGGTAACGGTAGTCTCGCTGAATACCTGCCGTTTCTTGGACATCCTCTGATTCAGCATACTGGTCAGCTTATCGCGAAATCTGCCGTGTCGGTGCTGGTTAACCTGGCGCTGGTGTTTGCCGTCGGGATCCCGATTGGTCTGGCGACGCGTGATAAAGGCTATGCCGCGCTGATTGGTCTGGTGACCTTCGTCGTGTTCATCAACGCCATGAACGTCACGCTACAGCTGCAGGGCGCGCTGGCGCCAGCGGCCCAGATGAAAGCGGCCGGACAGACCATGGTGCTGGGCGTGCAGGTGCTGGAGATGGGCGTTTTTGCCGGGATCCTGACCGGGGCGCTATCCGGATATCTGTACAACAAATACTCCGGCGTACAGTTTAACGGCGCGATGGCGATTTACTCCGGCCACTGTTTTGTCGCCATCGTCATGCTTCCCGTCTCCATGCTGCTCGGCGTGGTGATGAGTGAACTGTGGCCGTTTGCCCAGCACGGCATTAGCGCCCTGGCGCTGGCCATCAAAGGCTCCGGGCCGTTTGGCGTGGCAATCTACGGTTTCCTGGAACGAATTCTGGTCCCCACCGGCCTGCACCATCTGGTTTATACCCCGTTCCTCTATACCGAGCTGGGCGGCACGCAGGAGGTGTGCGGCGCAACCTATCAGGGCGCGCGCAATATTTATTTCGCCGAGATGGCCTGCCCGGACGTGAAGCAGCTCAGCAGCACCGTGGTGTGGGACGCGCGCGGCATCAGCAAGATGTTCGGCCTGCCTGCCGCCGCGCTGGCGATGTATATGACCGCCAGGCCGGAGCGTAAAGCCATTGCGAAAGCCATTCTGATCCCGGCGGCGCTGACCTCGCTGCTGGTCGGCGTAACCGAGCCGATTGAGTTCTCCTTCCTGTTCGTCGCCCCGCTGCTGTTCGTGGTGCACGCGGTGCTGACCGGCATCGGCATGATGCTGTTCTCGCTGCTGGGCGTTCACGCCATCGGCGCCAACGGGATTATCGACTTCATCCTCTACAACCTGCCGCTCGGCACGGAGAAGTCCAACTGGCCGATGTACATCGTGGTCGGGCTGATCATGTTTGCCCTCTACTTCGTGGTGTTCCGCTTCCTGATCCTGCGCTTCAACATGAAAACGCCGGGCCGTGAGGATGACGATCGGGAGACGCGCCTCTACAGCAAGCAGGAGTACCAGGCGAAGGGCAATAACGACGGGCTGGGCGAATCCATCGTGACGGGTCTGGGCGGCAGGGAAAACATTGAGGTGGTGGACAACTGCTACACCCGCTTACGCGTCACGGTGAAGGACGTCGCCATTATCGACGAGCCGCGGCTCAAGGCGACCGGCGCGAAAGGGATTATCAAACAAGGTAACAACGTTCAGGTGGTCTACGGGCTGCACGTCAAAAAAATGCGAGAAGCCGTTGAGACGTTTCTCTGAAAGGAGCTAAAGATGTTTACACCCCCATTCATTCTGTCGATTGCCGGCGGCGGTAGCACCTACACGCCGGGCATTGTGAAAAGCCTGATGGTGCGCCTGCAGGATTTCCCGCTGGCTGAAATCCGCCTTTATGACATCGACGAGGCGCGCCAGAACACCATTGCGCCCGTCGTCGAAAAGGTCATTCGCGACCACAGCCAGAGCATCAAGTTCACCGTTACCAGTGACCCGGAAGTAGCGTTCAGCGGCGCGCATTTCGTCTTCGCCCAGATGCGCGTCGGCCAGTATAAAATGCGCGAGCAGGATGAGAAGATCCCGCTGCGCCACGGCGTGGTCGGGCAGGAAACGTGCGGGCCCGGCGGCCTGGCGTACGGGCTGCGCACGATCCTGCCGATGGTGGAGCTTATCGATCTGGTCGATCGCTACGCGCACGAAAAAGCCTGGATCGTGAACTACTCCAATCCGGCGGCGATCGTCGCAGAGGGCGTGCGCCGCCTGCGGCCAAATGCGCGGGTGCTGAACATCTGCGATATGCCGGTGGCCGCGATGCGCAATATGGGGGCGATTCTGGGTGTCGATCGCCGCAGGCTGGAGGTGGACTACTTCGGCCTGAACCACTTCGGCTGGTTTACCCGCGTGCTGGTGGACGGCGAAGACAAGCTTCCCGAGCTGCGTAAACATATCGCGAAGTTTGGCCTGCTGACGGAAGACGCGGCCAAAACCGACCCGCAGCACTCGGATCCTTCGTGGGTAAAAACCTGGCGCAACATTAAGCCAATCATGGACAACTTCCCGGAGTATCTGCCGAACCCGTATCTGCAGTACTACCTGATGCCGAACCAGATTGTGGAGCATCAGAACCCGGACTATACCCGCGCCAATGAAGTCATGGACGGGCGCGAGAAAAAGCTGTTCGCCGCTGCCGAAGAATACAAGCGCACCGGGATCCTGCCGGACGCCTTCCACGTGGGCGTCCACGGCGAGTTTATCGTCGATGTCGCCTGCTCGCTGGCCTTTAACCTGCGAAGCCGCCATCTGGTGATGGTGGAAAACCGCGGGGCGATTATCAACCTGCCTTACGATGCGGTGGTGGAAGTGCCCGCTTATATCACCTCCGAAGGCCCGGAACCGATTCGCGTCGGTCAGGTGCCGCTGTTCCATCAGACCCTTTTGCAACAGCAGCTTGCGTCTGAGCAGCTGCTGGTGGAAGCGACCATCGAGGGGAGCTATGAGAAAGCCCTGCAGGCGTTTACCCTCAACCGCACCGTGCCGACCATGGAACACGCGAAAGCGATTCTTGATGAGATGATCGAGGCCAACCGCGACTACTGGCCTGCGCTGCAAAAAGCCTGGCAGGACGGCGAAACGGTGAAAAAATAGGGGCTTGCTCGCGAGTTGAACGTGGTTTGCTTGTCGGTGTCAGAAAAAACACCGACAATCCTTTTTTACGGAAAAGAATGGAGGCAACCCATGTCCACCTCATATTTTGTCGCCGCCGACTGGCTGATTGAGCACGGTGACGATCCGGAAGTTCAGATAATTGACGCGCGTATGGCCCCGCCGGGGCAAGAGCATCGCGACGTGCCCGGTGAATACCGTGCAGGGCATCTGCCTGGCGCGGTATTTTTTGATATCGAAGCCCTCTCCGATCGCAACTCTCCCCTGCCGCACATGCTGCCGCGCCCGGAAGCGTTTTCTGTGGCGATGCGCGAGCTGGGCGTCAGCAAAGACAAACACCTTGTTGTCTATGATGAAGGTAACCTCTTCTCCGCCCCGCGCGCGTGGTGGATGCTGAAGAACTTCGGCGTGGAAAAAGTCTCGATTCTGGCGGGCGGGCTGGCGGGCTGGAAGCGCGACGAGCTGCCGCTCCAGCAGGGTGACGTGACGCTTCCGGAAGGCGAGTTCGACGCCACGTTCGACGCGCACGTGGTAAAACGCCTGACCGACGTGCTGGTCGTGAGCCATGAAAAAACGGCGCAAATCGTCGATGCCCGTCCTGCTCCGCGCTTCAATGCCGAAGCGGATGAACCGCGTCCAGGGCTGAAGCGCGGACATATTCCGGGGGCGCTGAACGTGCCGTGGGGCGATCTGGTGTTTGAGGGCGAGCTGAAAACCACCGACGAGCTGCGGGCTATTTTTGACCGTGCTGGCGTTGATTTACATCGTCCGATTATTGCCAGCTGCGGCTCCGGCGTAACGGCCTGCGTGGTGATCCTGGCGCTCGCCACGCTTGGCGTAAACGACGTCACGCTTTACGATGGCGCCTGGAGCGAATGGGGTGCGCGGGACGATCTGCCTGTCGAACCCGCGAAATAATGGATAACCGCCTGTTCACGCTGTTAACGCGCGGTGCGTCGCTGACCCGCGCGGAGTATCGCGTCCTCGCCCACCTCACGGAGCACCCGATGCTGGTGGGCAACATCACGGTGCGAGAGCTGGCGCAGGCGACATTTGTTTCCACCGCCACCATCATGCGGCTGTGTCAGAAGCTGGGGTTTAGCGGCTTTAGCGAGTTTATCTGGCACTGCAAGCAATTGCTCTCCGACACGCCGCATATTGCCGCCCAGGCGCCCTCCCTTCCAGAACTCCCGGTGCTGTTTAATCAGTTTATCGCCAACTATCAGCACACCTTCCAGTGGGTCACGCAGGAGAAGCGCCAGCAGTTTGCCGACCTGCTGCGCCAGAAAGAGAGCTTCTTTCTCTACGGGGCTGGTTTTTCCTATCTGTTTGCGGAGTACCTGACCAAGAAGCTGCAGGTGCTGGGCAAAACGGCGTTTATCTCCGGGCCGGGAGACAGCCGGAATATTTTCCTCAGCAACGCCTCACGCTATCAGGTGTTTATTGCCGTCTCGCGCAGCGGCGAAACCGAGCAGGTGCTGGATAAAGCGCGGATTGCCAAAAACGTCGGTATGACGATTGTCGCGTTTACCCGCGCCTCGGCCAATACGCTGGCGGGGATGGCGGACGTGCATTTTGCCCTCTATGACGAAGCGGTACACTTCGCCGCCGAAGCCGCGGGGGTGACGTCGTTTGAGTCGAATCTGGTGCTGCTGATGGATTTACTGCTGCTGGAAGCAACGGGG
>NZ_JUMS01000013.1:0-206 GCF_001059415.1 Enterobacter sp. 940_PEND | reverse complement strand
CCGTTGCCCAGCGCGGTCAGCACGTCGGACGGCACGTTCACGGACCAGGTCAGATCGTTCTGCACCGTTGCGGTGTAGCTGTTGCCGCCAAGGGTGACGGTGACGGTATTGCCCGCTTCGGCGTTCGCCACGGTGCCGCTCAGGGTCTGGCCTGCCGCCACTTCCGCCGCGTTGATGACGTTATCGCCCGCCACGGTATTGATGGT